>NZ_CP060193.1:3980000-4040000 GCF_014250375.1 Bacillus sp. PAMC26543
TTGTAGCACGTGTGTAGCCCAGGTCATAAGGGGCATGATGATTTGACGTCATCCCCACCTTCCTCCGGTTTGTCACCGGCAGTCACCTTAGAGTGCCCAACTGAATGCTGGCAACTAAGATCAAGGGTTGCGCTCGTTGCGGGACTTAACCCAACATCTCACGACACGAGCTGACGACAACCATGCACCACCTGTCACTCTGCCCCCGAAGGGGACGTCCTATCTCTAGGATTGTCAGAGGATGTCAAGACCTGGTAAGGTTCTTCGCGTTGCTTCGAATTAAACCACATGCTCCACCGCTTGTGCGGGCCCCCGTCAATTCCTTTGAGTTTCAGTCTTGCGACCGTACTCCCCAGGCGGAGTGCTTAATGCGTTAGCTGCAGCACTAAGGGGCGGAAACCCCCTAACACTTAGCACTCATCGTTTACGGCGTGGACTACCAGGGTATCTAATCCTGTTCGCTCCCCACGCTTTCGCTCCTCAGCGTCAGTTACAGACCAGAGAGTCGCCTTCGCCACTGGTGTTCCTCCACATCTCTACGCATTTCACCGCTACACGTGGAATTCCACTCTCCTCTTCTGCACTCAAGTTCCCCAGTTTCCAATGACCCTCCCCGGTTGAGCCGGGGGCTTTCACATCAGACTTAAGGAACCGCCTGCGAGCCCTTTACGCCCAATAATTCCGGACAACGCTTGCCACCTACGTATTACCGCGGCTGCTGGCACGTAGTTAGCCGTGGCTTTCTGGTTAGGTACCGTCAAGGTACCGCCCTATTCGAACGGTACTTGTTCTTCCCTAACAACAGAGCTTTACGATCCGAAAACCTTCATCACTCACGCGGCGTTGCTCCGTCAGACTTTCGTCCATTGCGGAAGATTCCCTACTGCTGCCTCCCGTAGGAGTCTGGGCCGTGTCTCAGTCCCAGTGTGGCCGATCACCCTCTCAGGTCGGCTACGCATCGTTGCCTTGGTGAGCCGTTACCTCACCAACTAGCTAATGCGCCGCGGGTCCATCTGTAAGTGGTAGCCGAAGCCACCTTTTATGTTTGAACCATGCGGTTCAAACAAGCATCCGGTATTAGCCCCGGTTTCCCGGAGTTATCCCAGTCTTACAGGCAGGTTACCCACGTGTTACTCACCCGTCCGCCGCTAACATCAGGGAGCAAGCTCCCATCTGTCCGCTCGACTTGCATGTATTAGGCACGCCGCCAGCGTTCGTCCTGAGCCAGGATCAAACTCTCCGATAAAGTAGTTTGACTGACTACGCACATCGCTGTGCGATTTATATTAAAACTTGAATTAACAGGTACGTTTTGTCTTGTTTAGTTTTCAAAGATCATTTATGCCGCTTAACGAAGCAGCTTTATTACTATAACATTCAGCTTCTTTTAAGTCAACACTTTTTTTAAAGGGTTAATGAAGCTTTTATTTGTTGTCAGCTGTTCATCAGCGACGAATAATAATATAACACGGATATTATCAAATGGTCAATAACTAATTTAATCTGTTTTAAAGAGACTTTTTATCAGTTATATTCGTTTGGCCAGGCACATAAGATGTAACACAAGAATGATGGACAAGATAAGGAGGCATCATCAGTGAATCACTTCTATGTGTGGCACATAAAACGCGTTAAACAATTTATCATTATACTTATCGCCGCATTTGCTGCAGCCAGCTTTTTTTATATCCAAAGAGCTGTCCCGCTCCCTGTGTTTTCGACTGACAGCGGACCGAAAGCCATTTATAAAGGAGAAACAGATTCAAAAGACATTGCTCTTACCTTTGATATCAGCTGGGGCGATGAGAAAGCCGAGCCTATTCTTAATACCCTGAAAACCAACGGCATCAAAAACGCGACGTTTTTTCTTTCCGCTTCTTGGGCCGAGCGCCACCCGGACACGGTGGCTCGCATTGTAAAGGACGGCCATCAAATAGGAAGTATGGGTTATGCGTATAAAAACTATGCCAATCTAGAGGATAGTGAAATAAAAAAGGACATTAACCGTGCGCGGACTGCCTTTGAAAAATTAGGAATCAAAGACATACGGCTCCTAAGACCTCCTACCGGTCAGTTCAATAAAAATGTCCTATCAATCGCAAAGCAGTATAACTATACAGTCGTTCACTATAGTGTGAACTCCCATGACTGGACGAATCCAGGCGTTGAAAAAATCGTCGATAATGTAAACCGTCAAGTTTCAGGAGGAGACATTATTCTTTTACACGCCTCAGACTCAGCTAAACAAACAGAAGAGGCCCTGCCTGAGATTATCCATCATATGAGAGAAAAAGGTTTAAAAAATGTCAACGTGGGAGATCTCATTGCAAACACAGATGCTAAATCCGCCGAAGTAAAATAAATTATTTCTCTGCAAACTTCGGCAGCATCAGCAATTGAAAAGCATTACACGCCATTAACGGAAAGAGCATTAAGTAAAGCCAGTCCTCATCATTTACTCTGAGCGCAGGAAACCATTCCAATGCAGTGATCACAACCATTAAAAATAAAGATGACACAAACGTTTTCTTTGAGGACTGCTTTTGTTTTATATACGCGGTAAGCAAACCGAAGATCAATAAAAATAACGGCAGCCACGCATAGCCAGCCATTGACTCTCCTCTATCTCCGAAAAATAAAAACCGCACGTACATTAAATCAAAAGCGACAAACAGGATGAAAAACAGCTGCAATAAATTCCATAATGATGAAGATCTTAATATTTCGAGTGCAAACCGGTGAACTGTTAAAAACACGAAAAAGCCCATTTGACTGATGACACTAAAAATCATGCCGACACCGATAAACCAAAATAAAACAGAGAAAATCTGGCCCGCTTCAAAGTTCAGAAACAGCTCCTTATATCCCCCCCATTTTAAAGCAAAACCCACAACACTTGTGACAACCGCTCCGACAGCTAAAATAGAAAAGAAAAAACGAACTAAGCCACGGCTTTTCATTTCTTTATTCAACCCCTCAAAAATCGCAGATCGCGATATTTTGTTATGTATAATTCCAACCGGATGAATCATATTAAAAGTAAGATAAGTATGTGAAAGGAGCTTAAGCATGTCAAAAGCCAAAACGCTATTGATGGGCTGTTTTTTGATATTATCTGTAACAGCTTGTGCTCCAAAAGACCAAGCAGCGGATATGGATTATGATCAGACCAAAAAAATGGTTGTTGATATATTAAAAACAGATGATGGAAAGAAAGCAATTAAGGAATTATTAAACGATGATGCGATGAATGAAGCACTGGTGATTGATCAGGATGCCATTAAAGGAACAATAGAAAAAACACTCACCTCTAAAAAAGGTGCGGATTTTTGGAAAAACATCTTTGAAGACACTGAATTTGCGGAAAGCTTTGCTAAAACCCTTCAAACAGAGCATGAAAAAGTAATTAAAAAGCTGATGAAGGATCCGGATTATCAGAAAATGCTGATGAGTGTTATGCAGGACCCGGGAATGAATAAAAAATACAGCGAACTGGCAAAAAGCCAAGAATTCCGCAGTTATTTAGAACAAGTAATTACTGAAACACTTTCTAGTCCGCTTTACAAAAAACAGTTCGAAGATGAACTGAAAAAAGCAGCAGCAGAAACCGCTAAAGAAGGTGAGTAAAGGGAAGCCGGGATCAAAAAATCCCGGTTCGCCTTTTTATATTTGCACTTCCATTTTTTCAACGACTTTTTTTGCAATGTCATGATATATTTCACCGATTGGATGGCTTTCGTCATAAACAGACGGAGCAAATTGATCTTTATCCCAATCAGGCTGTTTCAACGGTATTCTGCCGAGCAAAGGCACTTTAAGCTCCTCAGCAAGTTTATCTCCGCCGCCTTTGCCAAAGACATATTCTCTTTCCCCAGTCTTTGCACTTTCATAATAAGCCATGTTCTCTATGACGCCAACGACCTCATGATCTGTTTTAATAGCCATAGACCCCGCTCTGGCCGCAACAAAGGCTGCAGTCGGGTGCGGCGTTGATACGATAATTTCTTTACTGCTCGGAAGCATCGTATGTACATCAAGTGCGACGTCCCCTGTTCCAGGCGGAAGATCGAGAACGATATAGTCTACTTCTCCCCATTCTACTTCGTGGAAAAAGTTGTTGAGCATCTTGCCCAGCATTGGCCCTCTCCAGACGACAGGAGCATTTTCTTCAACGAAGAAACCCATCGACATGACCTTTACACCGAAGCGTTCAACAGGAAGCAGTTTGTCTCCTTCAATTGTTGGACGCACTGTAATGCCCATCATATCCGGCACACTAAAGCCGTAGATATCCGCGTCAATTAAACCGACCTTTTTCCCAAGCCGAGCCAGAGAAATAGCAAGGTTCACTGACACAGTTGATTTGCCTACTCCGCCTTTTCCGCTCGCTACAGCAAGGAAAACCGGCGGGTTATCCATATTTAACAATGTTTTGTTCTCTGTTGACGGCGCCCGAAATTTCGCAACTGTTTCTTCAGGCAGCTCTTCAAATCGAAGGCCTACCGTCTCAGCGCCTACCCCTTTTAAGACATTTACGATTTCTTGCTGAACCTGCATTTGTTCTGCTGTTCCGGTTTTTGCAAGAGCCACTTTTACACTGACATGCCGTTTTTCAGGCTTTATTTTTACTTCCTTAACGGCATCCAATTCTCCCAGAGGTCTTTGAAGAAAAGGTTCGCGCATTTCACCGACTAGTTTTCTTACTTCATCTTCTCTTATCATCGAACCTCACCCTTTTGTGTATTCGTTTACAAACATTATTATATCATACATAAACAGCAGGTGTCTTTTGCTTAGAACCATGAGAAAACCCTCCTTTACTCCGGAGGGTCGCCTTTTTCTGTAAAGTATCTCAATATTCCTTTATATATGGAAGATGCCACTTTGTCCTGATATTTCGGTTTCCCCAGCATCTTTGCTTCTCCAGGATTGGATAAAAAACCGACTTCCACAAGCGCACCTGGTTTTGTGACGTTTTGCATTAAGTAAATACCATGAATTCTCTTTGCTTTTCGGGTTGTATTCTCCAGGTTTGTTCTCAACTCATCCTGAATATATTTTGCAATTTTCTCGTTTTCCTCGTATTTTCCGTAATAAAAGCTTTGGGCTCCGCTCCATTTTTGTGACGGGATCGCATTAAGATGAATGCTAAGGTAGAGCTCAGCCTCTGAATTGTTAATTAAGTTCACTCGCTGTCTTAAGTCTTCCGCTTTTCGTTTACTATAGCCTCTTGTCCCTTCAGGAGCTAGATCGGTGTCACTTTCTCTAGTCATAATCACTAAGGCCCCTTGTTCCTGAAGATAATCCCTGACTCTGAAAGCCACTTCCAGGGTTATATCCTTCTCTAACAGCTTGCCGCCCACTGCCCCTCCATCAGGCCCGCCATGACCTGGATCAAGATAAATAATTTTTCCGCTCAAAGGCAGACTCCACGGATTCCAAGAATCGTTATTGCTGAATTGATACTTGAATAGAAACAGTAATACGATGAAGCCTAGCATAAAACTGAGCCATTTAAGCTTTTTCCTCATCCCTTCCCCTCCCGCTTGTCCGTTATTACATAAGTATGGGACAGGGTCGGGAAATATGATTAACGCATGCGAAGCTTACATTGTTTTTCTCTTTGGACAAACCCTTCTGTCCACCAGTCTTTGATGAATTTTCGTGCAGCTTCATAAACTGTGTTTTTATCAAACGTTGCGTATTGCTCATGTGTCCAATGATAAAGGTATTCAAAAAACTCCATACGAAGCTCTTCTTCTTCCCTTGCAGAGCGGGCACTAACACTTTGCATAGATTCTCCATAATACCCGAAAACCCCGAAACGCCCGCCTAACAAATAAGCTTCTATCGCAAAATCAATACAGCCTTCACTAATAACGTCCCTTTCATCCTGCAAAAATGGAAATAATGGAGTAAGACATGCCTTTACAGACTGAATGATTTGTCTAAGTGAGAGTTCTTTGAGCAAGTTTTTTTCTAATTCAAAATCCTTTTGGCGTTTCACATCCATAAAAGACAGTACCTCTGCCATACAAATTCACTCTCCTTTTACCGGTTATTTTGAGGTTTGGGAGGTGAAACCATGCCCAAATTCGGTTGGAAATTCGCCCAAATGAAGGTGTCGATAACTTGAACATATTAAAAAGAGTGTAAAAAAAGCAGCTTTCTGCGGGGCAGGGAACGTATGTTTGTTCACAAAAGCAGAGGCAGCACAATAATAAAAGGCAGCTCCCTCTAATAGGTCGCTGCCTTCATACTTTAATGCTTCTTGTTGCAGAATATGTATTAATGTATTGATCCAATACAAAACCGCCTTTATCTTCATAAAAACCAGTGACAATAAAACCGGCATCGAGCTGTCCCTTAATTTGGTCTTCTAAGGAATGCCCGAATTCCAGAGCTTCATTATTTTCAATCAGCTTTTTCACCTTATGTTTTGGAAGATCTTCTGAGTCGGCGTATGGAATAGAGTGCTTTACTTTTAAAACGCCCTGCTCTTCTAATTCAATGTCAAACAGAAAAACAACTGGATTAACAAATCCTGAAATTAAAACGCCATTTCTTTTCAGCACGCGGTGCGCTTCTTTCCAAACCGGCAGGATATCTTCAACAAAAACATTGGCAACTGGATGTACGATGAAATCAAATGATTCATCTTCAAATTGACTGAGATCATCCATACTTCCTTTCACGGTGCGTATGGTCAAGCCGTCGCGATCAGCAACCATTCTGTCCTGTCCAAGCTGCTGTTCTGAGTTATCTAAGACGGTGACATCCGCTCCGGCTGCCGCTAAAACCGGGGCCTGCTGTCCGCCTCCTGAAGCCAAACAAAGCACCTTCAAGCCTTTTACAGGAGGAAACCAATCCTTTGGCACATTTTTAATAGGTGTTAACCTTATATCCCAATTCCCTTTTTTCGCTTGTTCAATGACATGCCGCTCTACAGCAACAGTCCATTCATTGCCTGTCTCTACTTTTTGATCCCAGGCTTTGCTATTATGATCTACTAACGCATTCATGAATCGTTCTCCTTACTTTAATGTTTAGAGTATAACAAATATTTCTAGATTGATACCGCTTTCCCTTTGCATATTCGGAAAAAAATTCATAAAACCGCAATAAATTAACAAAGGAGATATGTGATTTTATTGCTAGTGATTATAATATCACTTTTTCAAATCAAATTAATGACAAAGCACTTGATGCCGGCATTACGCTTTTCATTGCCCTATGGCATTTGAACACTTATGTAAGACTCACTTCAGCACTAGACGTTTCTTTCTGCGATGCGAATTGGTATTTGAACGGTTCCGTGTTTCCAAAAACGAGTTGAAAATCCTTCAATTTGTGATAACAAACCATTTTAGCGAATAAATGCGTATGCCATTTGCAAAGGACGTTTGAATGGAGCACGCAGATGCGCTCTATTTATCTAGATGCACATACACCAGTCATAGAATAGCATGCGCTTGAATTTACAGGGGCTCAAGATAGATCATTGAAGCATTGAATTGAAAGGTGACATATTTTGTGCTGGAGCGGAGGTTAAACTATTCGAAACCTTGTGAGAAAGACCGGCATTTAAAGACGATCGTTTTATAAAGCAAAAAAAGGATGCCTGTTTAATCGCTTCTGTTTTAATTCTTAAAAGAAAATAAAAAAAGCCCCCAACCCATGGTTGAGAGCTTTGAAACGTAAAATTAACGTTTTGAGAACTGAGGTGCACGACGAGCGCCTTTAAGACCGTATTTTTTACGTTCTTTCATACGAGCGTCACGAGTCAGAAGACCTGCACGTTTAAGTGTTGCACGGTATTCTGGATCTGCTTCAAGCAAAGCACGAGCGATACCATGACGGATTGCTCCAGCTTGACCAGATAAGCCGCCTCCATGTACGTTTACTAAAACATCATAAGTTCCAGCTGTTTCAGTCAAAGTTAATGGTTGTTTGATATCTTCGATTAGAGCTGGAGATGGGATGTGCTCGCTGATTTCACGATTATTAACGACGATACGACCTTCTCCTGGAACTAAGCGCACACGCGCTACAGAGCTTTTACGACGGCCAGTACCGTAATATTGAACCTGTGCCAAATTGGTAACCTCCTTTTTAATTAACCGCGAAGTTCGTAAACTTCAGGTTTTTGTGCTTCATGTGGATGCTCAGAACCACGGTATACGTTCAATTTTTTGAACATTTGACGACCTAGAGAACCTTTTGGAAGCATGCCTTTGATAGCAAGCTCAAGCATTTTCTCAGGGTAGTTTGTACGCATTTCAAGAGCAGTTCTTGATTTTAATCCGCCTGGATGTTGAGTGTGACGGTAGTAGATTTTGTCAGTTAACTTTTTACCAGTTAACTCGATTTTTTCAGCGTTGATGATGATCACATGATCTCCAGTATCAACGTGTGGTGTGTAAGTTGGTTTGTGTTTTCCGCGAAGGATAGCTGCAACTTCTGAAGAAAGACGACCTAAAGTCTTGCCAGCAGCATCAACAACTAACCACTTGCGTTCAATAGTACTTGCGTTAGCCATAGGTGTTGTACGCATTGAATTTCCCTCCTAAATGATCTGTCATTTTCAATAAACTTCGATTACGTTCTATTTCACAACACAATAAGTTCCGGGGCTTATCGTGGGGTTGAAATACATACCATATGATATCTTATAACTTTATGCAGACTCTGTCAAGAAAATATTATACACCTGGTTTAGTTGTCATAGTAAACGTTCCATAAGTACAGTCCGTGTCCCGGTGCTGTGCGCCCTGCTGCTTCGCGGTCCTTCGCTTCCAGCATGGATTTCACATCATCAGGAGAAATTTTTCCAATACCTGCATCCAGCAAAGTACCTGCAATAATTCTGACCATATTATATAGGAAACCGCTGCCTGTGATCCGCATTTGCAGGCCGTCATCAGTCTCAGTCCAATCGAGTTCGTAAATCGTTCTCACTTTGTCCTGCACTTCCGTTTTAGCCGCACAAAAGCTTGTAAAATCATGTGTTCCTAAAAGATGCTTTGCCGCTTCTCTCATGTTCTGCACATTGAGGCGATATGAAAAATGGTAAGCGTAATGCCGTTTAAATACGTCCGGGTGTTTCTCCGTGTATACAAAGTAGCGATATTCCTTTTTAACTGCGCTAAATCGTGCATGGAACCCATCATCCGCAATTTCTGCCGTTTTGACTGCAATATCATCCGGAAGCAGTGCATTTAAAGCATAGGGCCATCTCTCAGCTGGAATAGAGAGCGGTGTATCAAAATGAATCACCTGTCCGGCTGCATGAACCCCGCTGTCCGTCCTTCCAGAGGAAACGACAGGGATTCTGTCTTGTGACTTATGCAGGACAGCCAGCGCCTTCTCCAGCTCATCCTGAACCGTTCTCTTCCCCGGCTGTACTTGATATCCTTTAAACAAATGTCCGTCATAAGAAATTGTGCATTTCAGTCTCATAAAGCACCTCTAAGCCCTTAAGAAAAATAACAGAGCAGCCAATATGAACAAGCTGACGATGACAGAAGTATCCTTTGCCGTCCATACAAGCTTTCTGTATTTAGTGCGTCCCTCTCCGCCTTGATAGCCTCTTGCTTCCATTGCAACCGCAAGCTCTTCAGCACGCTTAAACGCACTGACAAAGAGTGGGACTAGCAGCGGCACAATTGCCTTCACTCTGTCTTTAAGCGGTCCGCTTGTAAAATCAACGCCTCTCGCCATCTGAGCCTTCATAATCTTATCTGTCTCCTCCATCAAGGTTGGGATAAACCGTAAAGAGATCGACATCATAAGAGCCAGCTCATGAACAGGAAGCTTCAATTTTTTAAATGGGTTGAGCAGCTGTTCCATCCCATCGGTAATCTCAATAGGTGTTGTTGTCAGCGTTAATAGAGTTGTCATTAAAATCAGATAGACGAACCTAAGGGAAATGAAGATCCCTTGTACCAAACCGCCCTCATAGATCTTGAAAAAGCCAAGTTCAAAAATGATCGGCCCTTCATGTGTCATGATAATATGAAGCAGGAACGTAAAAAGAACAATCCAAATGATCGGCTTTAGCCCTTTCATCAAAAAGGAAAAAGGAACTCTTGTTAAGGAAACAACGCCTGCTGTAAATAAACCAACCACCGCATATGTCTGCACATTATTGGCCAGGAAAACGATACAGACAAACAAAAAGATCGTAACCAATTTTGTTCTTGGATCAAGCCGGTGCACAAGTGAAGAACCCGGCACATACTTGCCGATAATCATGCTGTCCATCATAAGGTTTTTCCCCCCTGAAAGAGAGCACGGATTTCAGCAGCGGCATCTTCTATTGTGAGCAGAGGTTCTTTAAATTTGATACCAAGTGCGGCTTCCAGCTGTCTTTGGAATTTAATCGTTTCCGGAAGGTCCAGCCCCCAGCCGGCCATTTCTTCCCCTTTTAAGAACAAGTCTCGCGGACTGCCTGATGCCTGGATAGTTCCTTTATGCATCACGATCATTTCATCAGCATAGGCAGCCGCATCCTCCATGCTGTGGGTAACAAGAATTGTCGTCAGGTTTCCCCGTTGGTGGAGCTCATAAAACATGTCCATGATCTCTTTTCGCCCTCTTGGATCCAGCCCTGCTGTCGGCTCATCGAGAACAAGCACTTCAGGATCCATCGCAAGCACCCCGGCAATTGCAACCCTGCGCATTTGTCCTCCGCTTAATTCAAAAGGTGATCTGTCCAGAAGCTCTTCAGATAAACCTACAAGCTTCAGCATCTCTCTCGCTTTTTGTTCAGCGTCTTCCTTTTTCACACCAAAGTTCATCGGTCCAAATGAAATATCTTTGAGAACTGTTTCTTCGAATAATTGATGTTCGGGGAATTGGAAAACGATTCCGACTTTTTTTCGGAGGGATTTAAGCTCTTTATTCTTTTTTCCTGCCTGTATAACGGTACTGCCTAATGAAATATGCCCCTTTGTAGGCTTCAGGAGACCATTCAGGTGCTGAAGAAGAGTGGATTTACCGGAGCCTGTATGCCCTATTACGGCCACATAGCTGCCTTCCTTAATCGATGCATTGATATCATACAGGGCAAGGCGCTCAAACGGCGTCTTTATCTGATAGCGATGCTCTACATCTTTGATTGTAATGTCCATAGCTCGTTCACCAGCCCTTCCTGAGTCAAATGATTTTCTTCCAAAGCCAGTCCATTTTCTCTTAAGAGCTGGCTGAGCTGGAATGAGAAGGGTAAATCAAGCCCGATTCGAACAAGTTCCTTATTCAATTTAAAAATTTCTTCAGGCGTACCCTCGGCATATTTCTTACCGCCATTCATGACAATGATTCTGTCAGCTTTTGCTGCCTCATTCAGATCATGTGTAATCGAGATGACAGTTGCCATGCCTTGCTCTTTTAAATGTCTTACCGTTTCAAGCACTTCTTCTCGCCCGATCGGGTCAAGCATGGATGTTGCTTCATCTAAGATAATAATATCAGGACGTGCGGCAATAATCCCTGCTATCGCAACTCTCTGCTTTTGGCCTCCGGAGAGATGGTGCGGCTCTTGATCAAGAAAATCCTGCATGTTGACCTGTTTGACAGCCCAATCTACTCTCTCAATCATTTCTTCCCGCGGTACACCATTGTTTTCTAAACCAAAAGCCACATCATCGCGAACTGTCGTTCCGACAAATTGGTTATCCGGATTTTGAAAGACCATTCCAATCTTCTTACGCACTTCCCACACTGACTCCTCTGTCAGTTGAATTCCAGCAACCTTTATGTCGCCTGATTCAGGAAGGATTAAACCATTCAATGCCCGGGCCAGTGTTGATTTCCCTGAACCGTTATGACCTACAATTGCAAGCCATTCACCCTCATACACCTGCAGGGAGACGCCATCTAGTGCTCGTCTTTCTGCGTCTTTCCGATATCGAAAAACGATATCCTCTACCGATATCAACTGATTTTGATTCACGGACAACCGGCCTCCTCTCAGCTCATACTCTGCTTGTCTCTCTATTGGAAAAGTTGCAGTATCTAAAAAAAGGGCATAGATCCAGTTAGAAACTGTCCCGCCCTTCTTTAGATACACAAAAATATGTGATTAAACCAATTCGATAATTGCCATTGGTGCTCCGTCACCACGGCGAGGACCAAGCTTCATAATACGTGTGTATCCACCTTGGCGCTCCTCGTAACGAGTTGCAATGTCAGAGAATAATTTTTGAAGTGCATCTTGGTTATTTTCTTCGTTAGCAACCTCGTTGCGGATGTATGCAGCAGCTTGACGGCGAGCGTGAAGATCACCGCGTTTGCCAAGCGTGATCATTTTTTCAACTACAGAGCGAAGTTCTTTCGCACGTGTTTCAGTTGTTTCGATTCTTTCGTTGATGATCAAATCAGTTGTAAGATCACGAAGCATAGCCTTACGCTGTGCACTCGTACGTCCTAGTTTTCTGTATGACATGTGATGTCCCCTCCTTTATTGGAATGCTTTTTCTGAATTATAAACACACGAAAATCCTAGTTCACAAGGGAAACTAGTCAATCGTCTTTGCGAAGTCCGAGTCCAAGTTCTTCTAGTTTCGCTTTCACTTCTTCAAGTGATTTACGTCCTAGATTACGAACTTTCATCATATCTTCTTCCGTCTTGTTCGCAAGCTCTTGAACCGTGTTGATACCCGCACGCTTTAAGCAGTTGTAAGAACGAACAGAAAGATCCAATTCTTCAATCGTCATTTCAAGAACTTTCTCTTTTTGATCTTCTTCTTTTTCAACCATGATTTCAGCATGCTGAGCTTCGTCAGTTAAACCAACGAATATATTAAGGTGTTCAGTTAAAATCTTTGAACCAAGCGCAATCGCTTCTTTAGGTCCAGTGCTTCCATCAGTCCAAACATCAAGTGTAAGTTTGTCATAGTTTGCAACCTGGCCTACACGAGTGTTCTCTACTTGATAAGATACACGAGAAACTGGCGTATAGATTGAATCGATCGGAATCACGCCGATAGGCTGATCGTCTCTTTTGTTTGCGTCAGCAGGCGTATACCCACGTCCTCTTTGAGCAGTAAGGCGAACTCGGAAACTCGCATTCTCACCAAGAGTCGCGATATGAAGATCAGGATTTAAGATCTCTACATCACTGTCGTGTGTAATATCAGCTGCTGTTACAGTTCCATCACCCTGTACATCAATTTCTAGCGTCTTCTCTTCATCAGAGTAGATTTTCAATGCAAGCTTTTTAATGTTTAAGATAATCGTTGTAACATCTTCCACAACGCCTTCAATTGTCGAGAATTCGTGCAGTACACCATCTATCTGGATTGATGTTACAGCGGCACCAGGGAGTGAGGATAAGAGGATACGACGTAAGGAGTTACCCAGAGTTGTACCATATCCACGCTCAAGTGGCTCTACGACAAACTTACCAAATTTGGCATCGTCGCTGATTTCAACCGTTTCGATTTTTGGTTTTTCAATCTCGATCATTACTTAAAACCCTCCTTCAAAACGTCGAAACCTCGAATAGAATCATATGAGATTCCATCCGAAATTCCCCATTGTTTAGTCCCGTATGTGCTCAGGCAACGAGTCGGTGCATTCGTTTAATAAATAACTGTATCATAACCCATTATTGACAGGGACACAAAATCTATACAAACAAATTACACGCGGCGACGTTTTGGTGGACGGCATCCGTTATGAGGAACAGGAGTTACGTCTCTGATAGCAGTGACTTCTAATCCAGCAGCTTGAAGCGCACGGATAGCAGCTTCACGACCTGAACCAGGGCCTTTTACAGTAACCTCAAGAGTTTTAAGTCCATGTTCGATTGAACCTTTAGCAGCTGTTTCTGCAGCCATTTGTGCAGCAAAAGGAGTAGATTTACGAGAACCTCTGAATCCTAGAGCTCCGGCACTAGACCAAGAAAGAGCATTACCATGAGTGTCAGTGATCGTAACGATCGTGTTATTGAAAGTTGAACGAATATGAGCAATTCCAGACTCAATATTCTTTTTCACGCGACGTTTACGCGTGTTAGATTTACGAGCAGCAGCCATTGTTTAGGTACCTCCCTTACTTATTTTTTCTTGTTAGCTACAGTACGACGCGGACCTTTACGAGTACGCGCATTGTTTTTAGAGTTTTGTCCGCGAACAGGCAAACCTCTGCGATGACGGATTCCGCGGTAGCTTCCGATTTCGATCAGACGCTTAATGTTAAGAGAAACTTCACGGCGAAGGTCACCTTCTACTTTCAGTTTGTCAATAACATCACGGATTTTACCAAGTTCTTCTTCAGTAAGATCACGCACACGAGTATCTTCTGAAACACCAGCCTCTTTCAAGACTTGCTGAGCCGTTGTGCGGCCAATTCCGAAGACATATGTTAAAGAAATAACAACACGTTTGTCACGTGGGATATCTACACCAGCAATACGAGCCATTCTCTGGGCACCTCCTTATAAATTATCCTTGTTTTTGTTTATGCTTTGGATTTTCACAGATCACCATTACTTTTCCTTTTCTGCGAATAACTTTACATTTTTCGCAGATTGGTTTAACTGATGGTCTCACTTTCATGTGTTTCCAACCTCCTTCAGTTTCCGGAGTGCTTTATTTGTAACGGTACGTAATCCTGCCACGAGTTAAGTCATATGGAGATAATTCTACCGTAACTTTGTCTCCAGGTAAAATGCGAATGAAGTGCATGCGGATTTTACCAGATACGTGAGCCAAAACAGTGTGTCCATTTTCGAGTTCAACTTTGAACATCGCGTTTGGCAATGTTTCGACTATCGTACCTTCCACTTCAATTACATCGTCTTTCGCCATTCAAGTGTTCTCCCTTCTTCAAATCAGTAACTTGCTTTCTGACAAATTTCAAAAGAGAAAATCTCAGTTTTCCGTTTGTCACACGCCCTGTTTCGTTTATACTGTTCTGAACTTCCGGAGATACGCAATCATAAAGGGTTAAATGATTGATATTCTATTTCTTAGGAGAATGAAATGTACGCTTTTCTCCGTCTGCTATTAGTACATGATGATTACAATTCCACCGACAACGGCAAGATGAATTCGTTCCTGCCAATGTTAAACCGAACCTTCTGCCCTATCAAGCCGGAAAAACATCTGCCTTCGGAATGATGTCATCATCTAGACTTTTGTCAGTATATCAAAACCCGTTTCCGTAATCGCAATTGTATGTTCAAAATGAGCACACTTTTTCCCATCTACCGTTACAACCGTCCAGTTATCAGCCAAAGTTTTCACATAGCGGCTGCCAGCGTTCACCATAGGTTCAATAGCGAGAACCATGCCAGGTTTAAGCCGTGGTCCTTTGTTGGGCGGACCGTAATGAGGAATTTGCGGGTCCTCATGCAAGTCTTGACCAACACCATGTCCGACATACTCCCTAACAACTGAAAACTGCTCATTTTCGACATACGTTTGTATTGCGTGGGAAATATTCGACAAACGTTCACCTGGTTTTGCTTCCTGCAAGCCTTTATATAAAGATTCCTCTGTCACTTCCAGAAGTTTTTTATCATCATCACTGATGTTTCCTACCGGATATGTCCATGCAGAGTCACCATGATAACCATTTAATTTAGCACCGATATCAATACTGATGATGTCACCGTCACGCAGCACCCTGCTGCCAGGAATGCCGTGAACGAGCTCTTCATTCACTGATACGCAAATGCTCCCGCGAAACCCATTATACCCCTTAAAAGATGGGATTGCACCCTGCTTCTTAATAAAACGTTCGGCAATTTGATCCAATTCTTTTGTCGAGATTCCTGGTTTAATGTGCTTTTTTAACTCTTCATGAGTCAAAGCCACGATTCGCCCTGCTTCCCGCATGATACCAAGTTCACGTGGGGTTTTACAGATAATCATTTTTTTAATCCTCCAAGAAGATCCTTCACATCTGCATAAACATCTTGAATGTCCTGCTGGCCATTCACGTTTACAAGATAACCTTTCTCAGAATAGAAATCGAGTAAAGGCTGAGTCTGCTTCATGTTTACCTCAAGCCGTTTAGAGACTGTTTCCTCATTATCATCTGCCCGTTGATAGAGTTCGCCTCCGTCTTTATCACAAACACCCGGCGTTTTCGGCGGATTAAAGACTAAATGATAGGTTGTGCCGCAAACACTGCAAATTCTGCGTCCAGTCAGACGTTCCATTAAAGAATCTTTATCAACTTTAATGTTAATGACATAATCAATCGGCTTGCCGTATTCTTCAAGAATTTCTTCAAGAGCTTCGGCTTGAGCGACTGTTCGCGGAAATCCGTCCAGAAGAAAACCTCTTTCACAATCATCTTTGCCAAGTCTTTCTTTGACAATTCCAATTGTGACTTCATCAGGTACGAGCTCTCCCTTATCAATATAAGATTTTGCTTCGAGTCCGAGTGATGTTTCCTCTTTCATAGCAGCACGGAACATATCTCCTGTTGAGATGTGAGGTATTCCATAATCCTCAACAATTCGTTCGCCCTGTGTACCTTTACCGGCACCAGGAAGCCCCATTAAGACTAAGTTCATTCGGATTTCCCCCGTCCTCTCTAATTAAGAGGGAATGGATAAATCCATTTCCTCTAGTTTTTCATAAATCCACGGTAGTTTCGTTTCACCAACTGGCTTTCTAGTTGTTTCATTGTCTCCAAGGCTACCCCGACAACAATTAACAAAGATGTTCCGCCAATTTGTGCACTTTGAGGCAATCCAGCGAATTGAATGAAAAAGATAGGAAGAATGGAAATCACGGCTAAGAATAAAGCACCCACAAACGTAAGTCGATACAAAATGCTCGTAATTCTATCTTGAGTCATTTTCCCTGGACGAACCCCCGGGATATAGCCACCCTGTTTTTTAAGGTTATCAGCCATTTGTTCAGGATTAACCTGGACAAAAGCATAAAAATACGTAAAGGCAATAATTAACGCAACATATATAGTCATCCCCACCGGATGTGTATTGTCAAAGTTGGCTTGAATCCACTTTGTCACATCGTTTGTTCCAAAGAATGACGCGATCGTACGCGGTGTTATTAAAAACGCAACCGCAAAGATTACTGGAATAACACCGGCAGGATTCACTTTCAATGGAAGGTGAGTAGACTGACCTCCGCCAGCAGGTGAACGACCTGTGCCTTTAGCATATTGAATCGCAATTTTCCGTACAGCTTGCTGAATGAAAATAACTCCAACAATAACTGCTAAAATCGCAATCACAAGAAGAGCGACTTTCACAATATGAATAAACAGCTGATCGTTGCTGCCGACAAATTGAGTCTCATATATTTGTCCAACCGTTTTCGGAATACTAGACACAATCCCCGCGAAGATAATGATCGATATTCCGTTGCCTACTCCATGAGATGTGATTTGTTCTCCAAGCCACATTAAAAAGGAAGTTCCGCCAGTAAGTACTAAAGCGATGATCAGATATGTGGATACGCCGGATTTTTCAATCAGCAATCCGTTAGCCAAATTGTTAAATCCGTATGACATACCCAACGCTTGGATAAATCCAAGGACAATCGTAAAGTATCTTGTGAACTGAGCCAATTTACGGCGGCCGACTTCACCCTGCTTAGACCACTCAGTAAACTTCGGCACAACATCCATCTGAAGCAGCTGGATGATGATTGAAGCTGTGATATAAGGAGTAATCCCCATTGCGAAAATAGAGAATTGGTAAAGCGCACCGCCGCCAAATGTATTAAGAAGATCAAATACTCCCATTTGAGACTGTGCCTGTAACACATCAGCGTTAACATACGGCACAGGAATAAACGCACCTATGCGAAAGACGATAAGCATGAGTAAAGTGAATATGATTTTATTCCGGATATCACTCACACGCATAAAGTTGGAGATTGTTTTAAACAAGTTAGATCACCTCAGCTGTACCGCCAGCAGCTTCAACAGCTTCTTTCGCAGAAGCAGAGAATTTATTGGCTTTTACAGTTAATTTTTTCTCTAATTTACCGTTGCCAAGAATCTTTACTCCTGCATTAAGTTTGCTTATAACACCAGTCTCAAGAAGAAGTTCAGGAGTGACTTCCGTTCCTTCTGCAAAACCGTTCAATTTGTCTAGGTTGACTACAGCGTATTCCTTACGGTTAATGTTAGTAAAACCGCGTTTAGGAAGACGTTGGAATAAAGGCATTTGTCCCCCCTCGAACCCTGGGCGTACACCGCCGCCAGAACGAGCGTTTTGACCTTTGTGACCTTTACCAGCTGTTTTACCGTTGCCAGAACCAATACCACGACCTACGCGATTACGCGTTTTGCGTGAACCTTCTGAAGGTTTTAATTCATGAAGTTTCATTAGGACACCTCCTTATCCGATCAATTATTTTTATTGTTCTTTAACAGAAACTAAATGAGATACTTTATTAATCATACCACGAATCGCAGCGTTGTCTTCATGAACAACAGTTTGGTTTGTTTTCTTTAAACCAAGTGTTCTCACAGTAACGCGTTGATCTTCCGGGCGACCGATTACACTTCGTTTGAGGGTAATTTCTAATTTAGCCATTAATATTCCCTCCTTATCCTAACAGTTCTTCTACAGATTTTCCACGAAGCTTCGCAACCTCTTCAGCACGCTTAAGTTCACTTAAGCCTTGAAGTGTTGCACGAATCATGTTGATCGGTGTGTTAGAACCTAAAGACTTAGAAAGGATGTCAGCTACACCAGCAAGCTCAAGTACCGCACGTACAGGGCCTCCAGCGATAACTCCAGTACCTTCAGAAGCAGGTTTTAACAAGATGTTACCTGCACCGAAACGTCCGATGATTTCATGTGGAATTGTAGTTCCAACCATTGGTACTTCAATTAAATTCTTTTTCGCATCTTCAACAGCTTTGCGGATCGCTTCTGGTACTTCTTGTGCTTTACCAGTACCGAATCCTACGTGTCCGTTTTTGTCACCGACAACGACTAGAGCTGCGAAGCGGAAACGACGACCACCTTTAACAACTTTCGCTACGCGGTTAACCGTAACTAAGCGTTCTTCTAACTCTAATTTGCTTGGGTCAATACGACGCATAATCATGTGTCCCTCCTTCTTTTATTAAAATTTAAGTCCAGCTTCACGAGCGGCATCAGCCAAAGCTTTTACACGTCCATGGTATAAGTATCCGCCACGGTCAAATACTACGTCAGAAACGCCTTTTTCAGCAGCGCGTTTTGCAACTAATTCTCCAACTTTAGCAGCAGCTGAAGTATCTCCAGTGCTTTCAACGTTCAAGTCTTTATCGAGAGTAGATGCACTAGCAAGTGTTACACCATTTACATCATCGATGATTTGAGCGTAAATGTGCTTGTTTGAACGGAAAACGTTAAGACGCGGTCTTTCAGCAGTACCAGAAAGTTTAGCGCGAACACGAGCGTGTCTTTTAAGACGAGCAGCATTTTTGCTAGTTTTCGTAATCATCTAGGTCACTCCTTTCTTCACTTTAAGCGATCTTACTTAGCAGATTTACCTTCTTTACGGCGAACAACTTCACCTTCGTAGCGGATTCCTTTACCTTTGTAAGGCTCTGGAGAACGGACAGCGCGAATGTTAGCAGCAATAGCTCCTACACGTTCTTTGTCTGTACCTTTAACGACTACTTTAGTTTGAGAAGGAACTTCGATATCGATGCCTTCTTCAGGGACGATCTCAACAGGGTGAGAGTATCCAACGTTTAAAACAAGTTTATTTCCGGATTTAGACGCACGGTAACCGACACCGACTAATTCCAAACCTCTTTCAAATCCTTTAGATACGCCTTCCACCATGTTGCCAAGCAGACTGCGAGTCGTACCATGCAGGGCACGGTGCTCTTTTTGATCAGAAGGACGAGCGACTGTAAGCACATTGTCCTCTATTTTAATCTCCATATCAGGGTGAAACGTACGAGTTAATTCTCCTTTTGGTCCTTTCACAGCTACAGTATTGTTATCGTTTAACGTTACTGTAACATCAGAAGGAATCTCAAGTAGCTTCTTACCTACACGAGACATACCAAACACCTCCATTCATGTTAAACTTTTTACCAAACGTATGCTAATACTTCTCCACCAGCTTGTTTTGCACGGGCTTCTTTGTCCGTTAAAACACCATGTGATGTAGAAAGAATTGCGATTCCTAGACCGTTAAGTACACGCGGTACTTCATTAGATTTAGCATAAACACGCAAACCAGGTTTGCTGATTCTTTTAAGACCAGTGATTACGCGCTCGTTATTTTGTCCGTATTTCAAGAAAACGCGGATGATACCTTGTTTACTGTCTTCTACGAACTCAACGTCACGAATGAAACCTTCACGCTTTAAAATTTCAGCAATTTCTCTTTTCAATTTAGAAGCAGGAATTTCAAGCTTCTCATGACGTACCATGTTTGCATTACGAATACGAGTCAGCATATCTGCAATTGGATCTGTCATAACCATTATATAATTACCTCCTTCCCTTTCTTGGGGATTACCAGCTGGCTTTTTTCACGCCAGGAATTTGTCCTTTATATGCAAGCTCACGGAAACAAATACGGCAAAGTTTAAATTTACGAATGACTGAATGCGGACGTCCGCAGCGTTCACAGCGAGTGTACTCTTGTACTTTAAACTTTGGTGTACGTTGTTGTTTCGCAATCATTGACTTCTTAGCCACGATTTCGCCTCCCTTTCATTGATTATTTCTGGAACGGCATACCTACTTGAGTTAATAGCTCACGAGCCTCTTCATCAGAATTAGCAGTCGTTACAATAACGATGTCCATTCCGCGAACCTTTGTTACTTTATCGTAGTCAATTTCAGGGAAGATTAACTGTTCTTTGATACCAAGTGTGTAGTTACCGCGACCGTCGAAAGATTTTTTAGAAACCCCGCGGAAGTCACGTACACGCGGTAAAGATACAGAAATAAGTTTATCAAGGAAATCATACATGCGCTCTCCGCGAAGAGTTACTTTCGCACCGATAGGCATTCCTTCACGAAGACGGAATCCAGCAATTGATTTCTTCGCACGAGTAACGACAGGTTTTTGACCTGCGATAAACGTTAATTCTTCAACAGCACTGTCGATTGCTTTTGCGTTTTGAACAGCGTCACCAACACCCATGTTGATTACGATTTTTTCAATTTTAGGCACTTGCATAACTGAGTCATAGTTGAACTTAGTCATTAAAGCAGGTGCAATTTCTTTATTGTACTTTTCTTTAAGGCGGTTCATGAGATAGACCTCCCTTCCTTTAATACTATTTATCTAGAACTTGCCCAGATTTTTTTGCTACACGAACTTTTTTGCCATCTTCCACTTTGTATCCTACGCGAGTCACTTCACCTGTTTTAGGATCGAGCGGCATAACGTTTGATACATGAATTGGCGCCTCTTGATTAGAAATACCGCCTTGAGGGTTAGCTTGAGTTGGTTTAGAGTGTTTCTTTACCATGTTAACACCTTCAACTAAAACGCGGTCCTTTTTAGGGAAAGCAGCAAGGATCGTTCCTTGTTTGCCTTTATCTTTACCAGAGATAACCATAACTTTATCGCCTTTTTTTACATGCATCCTGATCGCACCTCCTTGAATAAGGCATTTATTTCATTAGATAACTTCTGGAGCTAGAGAAACAATTTTCATAAAGTTGTTTTCACGCAATTCACGAGCAACTGGTCCGAAGATACGAGTTCCACGCGGGCTCTTGTCGTCACGGATGATAACACATGCATTCTCATCGAAGCTGATGTATGAACCGTCACTTCTGCGCGCTCCGCTTTTAGTGCGAACGATAACAGCTTTTACGACTTCACCTTTTTTGACAACGCCTCCTGGTGTTGCTTGTTTAACCGTGCAAACAATTACATCACCAATGTTAGCTGTTTTACGACCAGAACCACCAAGAACTTTAATAGTAAGTACTTCACGTGCGCCAGAGTTGTCAGCTACTTTTAAACGAGTCTCTTGTTGAATCATTATTTGTTACCTCCCTTCGGAAAAAAGAATTCCGAACTTTATTAGATAATAACAGCTTCTTCGACAACTTCAACTAGACGGAAACGCTTAGTTGCAGACAATGGACGAGTTTCCATGATCTTTACGATGTCACCGATTTTCGCTTGATTATTTTCATCATGTGCTTTGAATTTCTTTGAGTATTTTACGCGTTTACCGTAAAGTGAATGTTTCTTGTATGTTTCAACAACAACAGTGATGGTTTTATCCATTTTGTCAGAAACAACACGGCCTTGGTAAACTTTGCGTTGGTTACGTTCGCTCATGCTCACGACCTCCCCTCAGTGATTATTTATTAGCAGCAATTTCTCTTTCACGAATCACAGTTTTCATGCGCGCGATAGCTTTGCGCACTTCACGAATGCGAGCAGTATTTTCAAGTTGTCCTGTCGCTAATTGAAAGCGAAGATTGAAAAGTTCTTCTTTAAGAGACTTTACTTTTTGTTCAATTTCAGCAGTGGTAAGGTCACGAATTTCATTAGCTTTCATTTGATTCACCACCAATTTCTTCACGTTTTACGAACTTCGTTTTAATTGGCAATTTGTGAGATGCAAGACGAAGTGCTTCACGAGCAACCTCTTCAGACACACCAGAAATTTCAAATAAAACTTTGCCCGGTTTTACAACAGCTACCCAACCTTCTGGAGCCCCTTTACCGGATCCCATACGTACCTCAAGTGGTTTAGCAGTGTAAGGTTTAGAAGGGAAAATTTTGATCCAAACTTTACCGCCACGTTTCATGTAACGAGTCATCGCAATACGGGCAGCTTCGATTTGACGGTTAGTGATCCAAGAAGCTTCTAGAGCTTGGATACCGAACTCACCGAAATGTACTTCAGTACCGCCTTTCGCACGGCCACGCATTTTTCCGCGATGCTCTCTGCGATATTTAACGCGTTTAGGTAATAACATATTATTTTCCTCCTTCCTCAGTTTTCTTCTTAGTAGGAAGAACCTCTCCACGATAGATCCAGACTTTTACACCAAGCTTACCGTAAGTAGTGTCAGCTTCAGATGTTGCATAGTCAATGTCCGCACGTAATGTGTGCAATGGAACAGTTCCTTCACTGTAGTATTCAGAACGAGCGATATCTGCACCGCCAAGACGACCAGAAACCATTGTTTTCACACCTTGTGCTCCAGCACGCATTGTGCGTTGGATTTGTTGTTTCTGCGCACGGCGGAAAGAAACACGGTTTTCTAATTGACGAGCGATGTTGTCAGCAACTAGCTGTGCATCAAGATCTGCTCTTTTGATTTCAAGAATGTTAATGTGTACACGCTTGCCAGTAAGGCTGTTAAGGGCTTTACGAAGTGCTTCAACTTCAGAACCGCCTTTACCGATAACCATACCAGGCTTAGCTGTGTGGATCGTAATGTTAACACGATTTGCTGCGCGCTCGATTTCAACTTTAGAAACAGAAGCGTCAGAAAGTCGTTTGCTAATGTATTCACGAATTCTTAAATCTTCGTGCAGGAAGTCAGCGTAATCTTTACCAGCGTACCACTTAGATTCCCAATCACGAATGACTCCGATACGAAGACCGACTGGATTTACCTTTTGACCCACTACTTATCCCTCCTTCTTTTCTGATACAACGATTGTAATGTGGCTCGTACGTTTGTTGATTTGGCTCGCACGTCCCATAGCACGTGGGCGGAATCTTTTTAACGTAGGGCCTTCGTCAACGAATGCTTGAGAAATAACCAGGTTATTAGCGTCCATTTCATAGTTATGCTCAGCATTTGCAATAGCGGATTTTAATACTTTCTCGATAATTGGAGAAGCAGCTCTCGGTGTTAGGTTCAAGATTGACACTGCTTCACCTACTTGCTTGCCTCGAATCAGGTCCATTACTAGACGTGCTTTACGAGGAGCAATACGGACTGTTCTTGCAACAGCTTTAGCTTGCATTTAAAAGCCTCCTCTCTTAGCGTCTTGTTTTTTTGTCATCACTAGCATGACCTTTGTACGTACGAGTTGGAGCGAATTCACCCAACTTATGCCCTACCATATCTTCAGAGATGAATACAGGCACGTGTTTACGTCCGTCATAGACTGCGATTGTGTGACCAATAAACTGTGGGAAAATAGTAGAACGACGAGACCAAGTTTTTACGACTTGTTTCTTGTCTGTTTCATTTAATTTCTCGATTTTTGTCATCAAGTGTCCATCGACAAATGGTCCTTTTTTCAAGCTGCGAGCCATTTTGGAACCTCCCTTCGTGATTGCACTACGGTCCGAAGTGAACCGTAGACAACCCCGTTATTTATTTTTGCGACGACGTACGATAAATTTATCAGATTTGTTCTTTTTCTTACGTGTCTTGAATCCAAGAGTTGGTTTGCCCCATGGAGACATTGGTGATTTACGTCCGATTGGCGCACGTCCTTCACCACCACCGTGTGGGTGATCGTTAGGGTTCATTACAGAACCACGAACTGTTGGACGGATGCCTTTCCAGCGAGAACGTCCAGCTTTACCAATGTTGATAAGTTCGTGCTGTTCGTTACCTACTTGACCGATAGAAGCACGGCAAGCAGAAAGAATCATGCGAACTTCTCCAGAGTTAAGACGTACAAGAACGTATTTACCTTCTTTACCAAGAACCTGAGCAGATGTACCAGCTGAACGTACAAGCTGTCCGCCTTTTCCAGGTTTTAATTCAATGTTATGCACAACTGTACCAACAGGGATGTTGATAAGTGGAAGTGCATTACCTACTTTGATGTCAGCTTCTGGACCTGACATGATTTCAGTACCCACTTGAATTCCTTTTGGAGCAAGAATGTAACGTTTTTCTCCGTCTGCATAGTTGATTAGAGCGATGTTAGCTGAACGGTTTGGATCGTATTCAACTGTAGCAACGCGTCCAGGTATACCATCTTTATCGCGTTTGAAGTCGATAACACGGTATTGGCGTTTATGTCCGCCACCTTGGTGACGTACAGTCAATTTACCTTGGTTGTTACGTCCGCCTTTTTTGTGAAGGGGAGCAAGCAAGGATTTTTCCGGCTTGTCAGTCGTGATTTCAGCAAAATCTGAAGTTGTCATGCCACGACGTCCATTAGAGGTCGGTTTATACTTTTTAATCGCCATTTTGAATTTCCCTCCTTCTTTTTACAGATAATTAAGCTTCAAAAATTTCGATTTCTTTGCTGTCTGCAGTAAGTTTTACGATCGCTTTTCTGCGACGGCTAGTCATACCAGTGTAGCGTCCAACACGTTTTGATTTACCTTTGTAGTTCATGATGTTGACTTTGTCAACTTTCACTCCAAAGATGCTTTCAACCGCGTCTTTCACTTCTGTTTTGTTAGCTCTTACATCAACTTCAAAAGTATATTTCTTTTCAGCCATTAAATCAGCAGAACGTTCAGTAATGACGGGGCGCTTTAGAACATCACGAGGATCTTTCATTATGCAAGCACCTCCTCTACTTTTTCAACCGCTGCTTTTGTAATCAGAAGCTTCTCGTGGTTGACAACGTCTAAAACGTTGATTCCGTTAGCTTCAACTACAGTAACTCCAGGAATGTTGCGAGCAGATAAAGCTACTGCTTCGTTAGCATCTGCAGTTACGATTAAAGCTTTTTTCTCAACAGATAATCCTTTAAGGATAGCTGCCATTTCTTTTGTTTTAGCCGTATCAAGAGTAAGATCTTCAAGTACGATGATGTTGTTGTCGTTTACTTTAGAAGACAATACTGATTTGATTGCCAAGCGGCGAACTTTTTTAGGTAATTTATAAGAATAGCTGCGTGGTGTTGGGCCGAATACGACACCACCTCCGCGCCATTGCGGTGAACGGATAGAACCTTGACGGGCACGTCCAGTACCTTTTTGACGCCATGGTTTACGACCTCCGCCGCGTACTTCAGAACGATTTTTTACTTTGTGAGATCCTTGACGTAAGGAAGCTCTTTGCATAAGAATAGCGTCGAATACAACACTTTCATTTGGCTCAATTCCAAATACAGAAGCGTTTAATTCGATGTCACCAGCAGTAGAACCGTTTTGGTTGTATAATGCTACTTTTGGCATGATCAATTTCCTCCTTTCCTAAGAGAGTTATTTAGATTTAACAGCACTTTTAACAGTGATTAAAGATTTTCTCGCACCAGGTACGTTACCTTTGATCAAAAGAAGATTGCGTTCCGCATCAACTTTTACGACTTCAAGGTTTTGAACAGTGATCTGCTCTCCGCCCATACGTCCAGGTAATAATTTACCTTTGAATACACGGTTAGGATCTA
Source organism: Bacillus sp. PAMC26543 (assembly GCF_014250375.1). Classification (NCBI taxonomy): domain Bacteria; kingdom Bacillati; phylum Bacillota; class Bacilli; order Caryophanales; family Bacillaceae; genus Bacillus; species Bacillus sp. PAMC26543. The sequence goes on from NZ_CP060193.1 coordinate 4,006,250, forward strand.
CAGGTCCCATTGAACCAGGACGACGGTGGTAGCGTGAACCGTGAGACATAGGTCCGCGAGATTGTCCGTGGCGCTTGATCGCACCTTGGAAACCTTTACCTTTAGATACTCCTGTTACATCTACAATTTCTCCAGCAGAGAAAATTTCAACCTTGACTTCCTGACCAACTTCATACGCATCCATTTCCACTCCGCGTAATTCTTTTACGAAGCGCTTAGGAGCAGTTTCCGCTTTAGCAACGTGTCCTTGTTCAGGTTTGTTAGAAAGCTTTTCGCGCTTGTCGTCAAAACCAAGCTGGATTGCTTCGTAGCCGTCGTTTTCAGCTGTTTTCTTTTGGAGAACAACGTTCGGAGCAGCTTCAATAACAGTTACCGGAATAAGATCACCGTTTTCTGCGAATACTTGCGTCATACCAATTTTTCTTCCTAAGATTCCTTTGGTCATTCGTCACACCTCCTATTAAGATCATTCTATATTTTAGAATTAAAGTTTAATTTCGATATCGACACCAGATGGTAAGTCTAATCGCATGAGCGCATCAACAGTTTGTGGTGTTGGGTTCACAATGTCGATTAAACGTTTATGTGTACGCATTTCAAATTGCTCACGAGAATCTTTGTATTTGTGCACCGCACGAAGGATTGTGTAAACTGATTTTTCAGTTGGCAACGGAATCGGACCAGATACGCTGGCACCAGAACGTTTTGCCGTTTCAACAATCTTCTCTGCAGATTGATCAAGGATTCTATGATCATATGCTTTCAAACGAATACGAATTTTTTGTTTTGCCATTATTTTCCCTCCTTTTCGCCTACTTCACGTTAGACAGTTCTCCGTGAGAAAAACCTGAACACCTTGCCATGGCAAAGCGGCCGGGTGTGTCAGCAACCTCTCACTTCATCGCAGTCAAAGACCAACATACACCATTATACAGAAAATAGACGTATGTTGCAAGACTTATTTAGAATATGCATGATTTGCACACTTTTAGTATTATACAGGTGTTTTTCTTATTTATCAAGAAGCGAGTGAATAAGGGAATTTTCTTCTATCATAAGTGGTACACTGCGTGTTTACTCAGAGTATTGGCAAATAATGAAGGCTCCTCGATATGCGGCGTGTGGGCGGAGTTTTTAAAATAATGCCAGCGCTTTTCAGGAGCATCCACAAACAGATAATACTGTTTCGATGTTTCAGCAGGAACGATCAAATCATGTCTCCCCGAAATAAAAAAGCTCGGTACTTTAATAGAAGAAACTGATTTAAATGCATCAAAACGAAATAAATCATCAGTTAAATACTTTGCGCTGAAAAGCTGTCCTCTGATGAAACGAGAGATGTTTTTTATTCCATACTCATTTCCAGCAAGCAACTGACACAATACTGTAAGAATGTGCCGGCGATGATGAGTGAATCCTCCCCTGCTCAGTTCAATACAGACTCGAAAGATGAAGTGCTGAATTTTCTTGTTCCAAGGTGGAGGGCCGAGTAAGCCTAAGGCTACTGAAAGAAAGCGATTTGTCTTGCGCAGAGAATCATAGGCCGTTTTTTCTTCCAGCTGAGTATTAGTTACCTGACTGATTCCATAATAAGCGTGAAAAAGATCCGGCCTCTCTTGCAGAACATGAAGAGCCAGCAGCGAACCCCAAGAATGTCCTGCAAGGTACACTTTTGGTTTTGAAAAATAATTTAAGAGCCATTCAGTAACTTGAATAGTGTCTTTAATGATTTGACTGATTGTCATTGAACTCTGCGGAATCTGTTTAGTATAGGAAAGACCTGAACCCCTTTGATCCCAATTTACAACTGTAAAGTGCTGTTCCAGTTCCTTTTGATAGCTCCTGATAAATCCGATTTGGGATGCTCCGGGTCCACCATGTAAAAAAAGCAGCAATGGGTTCGCTATATCATTTCCATTGATCATGAGCATTTGCTTCGTATTTTCGATCCTCAGTTTTTTCATGAAAGAAATTGATGTGTTTTCACTCATAACCCATAGCTCCTCAAATAAGATAAACCTTATTATACAAGTAAACAAATAAGTACACAAAAAAACGAGACCCAAAGGGTCTCGTTTTCAATATACTATTACTCAGTGATTGTAGAAACAACGCCTGAACCAACAGTACGTCCGCCTTCACGAATAGAGAAACGAGTTCCTTCTTCGATAGCGATTGTAGAGATAAGCTCAACGTTCATTTCAGTATTGTCTCCAGGCATAACCATTTCTACGCCTTCTGGAAGATGGATAATACCAGTTACGTCAGTTGTACGGAAGTAGAACTGAGGACGGTAGTTAGAGAAGAATGGAGTATGACGTCCACCCTCTTCTTTAGAAAGAACGTAAACTTCAGCTTTGAATTTGCTGTGTGGAGTGATTGTACCTGGTTTAGCAAGTACTTGACCACGTTGGATATCTTCACGAGCTACACCGCGAAGAAGGGCACCAATGTTGTCTCCAGCTTCAGCGTAATCAAGAAGCTTACGGAACATTTCAACACCAGTAACAGTTGTTTTGCTGTTTTCTTCTTGAAGACCGATGATTTCAACTTCGTCACCGACTTTAACTTGTCCACGCTCAACACGTCCAGTAGCAACTGTACCACGACCAGTGATTGAGAATACGTCCTCAACTGGCATCATGAATGGTTTTTCAGTGTCACGTTCTGGAGTTGGGATGTACTCATCAACTGCATCCATAAGTTCGAAGATTTTAGCTTCGTACTCAGCATCTCCTTCAAGAGCTTTAAGAGCAGAACCTTTGATAACTGGTACATCATCACCAGGGAAGTCGTATTCGCTAAGAAGATCGCGAACTTCCATTTCAACTAGTTCAAGAAGCTCTTCGTCGTCTACCATGTCGCATTTGTTTAAGAATACAACGATGTATGGTACACCAACGTTTTTAGAAAGAAGGATGTGCTCACGAGTTTGTGGCATTGGGCCATCAGCAGCAGATACTACTAGGATAGCTCCGTCCATTTGCGCAGCACCAGTGATCATGTTTTTAACATAGTCAGCGTGTCCTGGGCAGTCAACGTGTGCATAGTGACGAGTTTCAGTTTCATACTCAACGTGTGCAGTAGAGATTGTGATACCGCGCTCACGTTCTTCTGGTGCACCATCAATTTGATCGTACGCCATAGCTGTACCTTTACCAGATTTCTTATGAAGTACTGTTGTGATAGCAGCAGTTAAAGTTGTTTTACCATGGTCAACGTGTCCAATTGTACCGATATTGGCATGTGATTTGGAACGGTCGAATTTTTCTTTAGCCATTCTAAAATCCTCCTTAAGAGCTTTTAATTAGTAATGTATAGAGTGATAGGAAGTGAAAGAAAGCTTTCACTTCCTCATCTTACAATAGTAGTTATACTTGAGTTAAGAGGCAAAATCAATTATTCGCCTTTATTTTTTTTGATAATTTCTTCAGCAATGCTCTTCGGCACTTCTTCGTAGTGATCCATGTGCATAGTGAACGTACCGCGACCTTGCGTGTTAGAACGAAGGGCAGTAGCGTAACCGAACATTTCAGCAAGAGGAACCATCGCACGAACAACTTGCGCGTTACCGCGAGCTTCCATACCTTCTACGCGTCCGCGACGAGAAGTAACATCACCCATGATGTCTCCCATGTATTCTTCAGGAATAACCACTTCTACTTTCATGATTGGTTCAAGAAGAACTGGGTTACATTTGCTGACTGCATTTTTCAATGCCATAGAAGCAGCAACTTTAAACGCCATTTCGTTTGAGTCAACATCATGGTAAGAGCCATCAAAAAGTTTTGCTTTAATGTCGATAAGCGGGAATCCAGCTAATACACCATTTTCAAGTGAATCTTCTAGACCTGCTTGAACAGCTGGGATGTATTCACGAGGAACAACCCCACCGACAATCGCATTTTCGAATTCAAAGCCAGCGCCTTCTTCGTTTGGTTCGAATTCAATCCAAACGTGACCGAACTGACCGCGTCCACCAGACTGACGTACGAATTTACCTTCAACTTTTGCACCGGAACGGAATGTTTCACGGTACGCAACTTGAGGAGCACCAACGTTAGCTTCTACTTTGAATTCACGCTTCATACGATCAACAATGATATCAAGGTGAAGCTCACCCATACCAGAGATGATTGTCTGACCAGTTTCCGGGTTTGTTTGAGTACGGAAAGTTGGATCCTCTTCAGCAAGTTTTGCTAAAGCGATACCCATTTTATCTTGGTCAGCTTTTGATTTAGGCTCAATTGCAACGTCGATAACTGGTTCTGGGAATTCCATTGATTCAAGGATAACTAGATCCTTTTCATCACATAGAGTATCTCCAGTAGAAGTATCTTTTAGACCTACAGCAGCTGCGATATCTCCTGCATATACAGTAGAGATTTCTTCACGGCTGTTGGCGTGCATTTGAAGGATACGTCCAACACGCTCACGTTTGCCTTTAGTTGAGTTTTTCACGTATGAACCAGAATCAAGTGTTCCAGAGTACACACGGAAGAACGTCAGCTTACCAACGTAAGGGTCAGTCATAACTTTAAATGCTAATGCAGAGAATGGCTCGTCATCAGAAGAATGACGCTCAATCTCTTCATTTGTATCAGGACGTATACCTTTGATTGCAGCAACGTCTGTTGGTGCAGGAAGGTAGTCAAGAACAGCATCAAGTACTAATTGAACACCTTTGTTTTTGAAGGCAGAACCCACAAGAACTGGGTAGAATTCAACATTTAAAGTACCTTTACGGATACCTGCTTTTAACTCGTCAATAGTGATCTCTTCACCCTCAAGGTATTTGTCCATAAGCTCTTCATCAAGCTCACATACAGCTTCAATGAGGCTGTTGCGAAGCTCTTCAGCTTGCTCTTTGTACTCTTCAGGGATTTCTTTCGCATCAGAACGAGTTCCGAGATCATCTTCGTAGAAATACGCAACGTTTTCTACTAGGTCAATGATACCTTCGAAGTTGTCTTCAGCACCGATCGGCAATTGAATTGCATGCGCGTTAGCTTGAAGACGATCTCTTAAAGTTCCTACAGAGTAAAGGAAGTCTGCACCGATTTTGTCCATTTTGTTGACGAAAACGATACGCGGTACTCCGTAAGTTGTTGCTTGACGCCAAACAGTTTCTGTTTGAGGCTCAACGCCAGACTGTGCGTCAAGTACAGCAACAGCACCATCAAGTACACGAAGAGAACGTTCAACTTCAACTGTGAAGTCTACGTGTCCTGGAGTATCGATGATGTTTACGCGGTATCCTTTCCACTGTGCAGTTGTCGCAGCGGAAGTGATTGTGATACCACGTTCTTGTTCCTGCTCCATCCAGTCCATTTGTGAAGCTCCTTCATGAGTTTCACCAATTTTGTGGATACGACCAGTATAGAACAAGATACGTTCTGTAGTAGTCGTTTTACCGGCATCAATGTGAGCCATGATCCCGATATTACGAGTTTTGTCTAAGGAGAACTCTCTTGCCATTGGGTAATTTCTCCTTCCTTATTGGGAAATTGTGTTTTTTAGTATATAAATCCTACCAACGATAGTGAGCAAATGCTTTGTTTGCTTCAGCCATCTTATGAGTATCTTCACGCTTCTTAACAGCAGCACCAGTGTTGTTAGCTGCGTCAAGGATTTCGTTAGCTAAACGCTCTTCCATCGTTTTTTCTCCGCGAAGACGAGCATAGTTAACTAACCAGCGAAGTCCAAGAGTAGTACGACGTTCAGGACGAACTTCTACAGGAACTTGGTAGTTCGCACCACCTACACGGCGTGCTTTTACTTCAAGTACAGGCATGATGTTTTTCAATGCTTGTTCGAAAACCTCCATTGCATCATTGCCAGTACGTTCTTTAATGATATCGAATGACTTGTATAGGATTGTTTGAGACTTACCTTTTTTACCGTCGATCATCATTTTGTTGATTAGACGAGATACAAGCTTAGAGTTGTAAATCGGATCAGGTAAAACGTCTCTTTTTGCTACAGGACCTTTACGTGGCATCTGAATATCCTCCCTTCATCAATTATACGTTTATACGTTTATTATTTTGCTTTAGGACGTTTAGTACCGTATTTAGAACGGCCTTGCGCACGGTTTTCAACTCCAGCAGTGTCAAGCGCACCACGAACGATGTGGTAACGTACCCCTGGTAAGTCTTTTACACGTCCGCCGCGGATAAGTACAACACTGTGCTCTTGCAGGTTGTGACCGATACCAGGAATGTAAGCAGTAACCTCAATTCCGTTAGTCAAACGAACACGAGCATATTTACGAAGTGCTGAGTTCGGTTTTTTCGGTGTCATTGTACCAACACGAGTACATACCCCGCGTTTTTGTGGAGAAGATACATTAGTGTGCTCTTTTTTAAAGCTGTTGTATCCTTTGTTAAGTGCAGGAGACTTTGAGTTTTCTACTTTACTCACGCGTCCTTTGCGAATTAGCTGATTAATTGTAGGCATGTTTTGTTCCTCCCTTCATTACGTTTTATAACCCACATACCCAGGTGGTTCATCAATAGGCAAAAAACAATGTCTTTACACGAGAATAAATCTCACGCAAAAACAAAAAGTACGTTATAACATAATGGCAACAGCTGCTGCTCCTACTTCAATTCCGCAGGCTTTGCCGAGCTTTTTCATGGATTCAACCATTGAGACAGCAATCCCATTATCTTTCGCAAGTGTTATCACACTTGACGTAAGAATAGGATCCGCGTCTTTTGCAACGACTACTTCCTTTACTGAACCTCGTTTTAGAGCTTTCACTGTTTGCTTCGTACCAATAATAATTGATTTGGCCTGTGATACTTTATCATAAGACATAAACATATCCTCCAAAGTAACAGGTTTATTTCGAGCACCTTGGTTATATTATCATTCTAGGAGACGAATGTCAACAAGGTATGACATTTTTTAGTTTCTATCTTCTCATAGAGTGATTTTTTTATTTAAATATGACTGCTGAAAGACTGTTTTGCAGTCTCTCAGCAGCATGATATCAGTTATTCAACCGGAACCATGTCCTCAGTCGGCTGAACATTTGAAACAGGTTTTACTTTTCGGTATTTCATCATTCCAGTACCAGCCGGAACAAGCTTACCGATGATAACATTCTCTTTCAGGCCGAGAAGTTCGTCACGCTTACCTTTGATCGCTGCGTCTGTAAGGACACGTGTTGTTTCCTGGAAGGAAGCAGCAGATAAGAATGAATCAGTTTCAAGAGAAGCTTTGGTAATACCGAGTAAGACAGGACGGCCTGTAGCAGGTCGTTTGCCTTCCAGCAATACCTTTTTGTTCGCTTCAGTAAATTGGTGAATATCAAGTAATGAGCCAGGAAGCACATCAGTCTCACCGGCATCAATCACACGTACTTTGCGAAGCATTTGGCGAACCATTACTTCTACGTGTTTATCGCCGATTTCAACACCCTGCATACGGTAAACCTTTTGAACCTCATGAAGAAGATACTCTTGAACAGTAGTCAGGTCAGTCACTTTAAGAAGTTCCTTCGGATCGATTGAACCTTCTGTCAGCACTTGGCCTCGAGTAATTTTATCTCCTTCCGCTACTTTTAAGCGGGAGTTATATGGTGCCGTATAAGAGCGTGTTTCAACTGCGCCTTGAACCACAATTTCCTGCTGTTTGTCGCGAACTTCATTGATTTCAACGACTGTACCGTCGATTTCGGTAATTGTTGCCTGACCTTTTGGATTACGCGCTTCGAAAAGCTCTTGGATACGCGGAAGACCCTGTGTGATATCGTCTCCTGCAACCCCGCCTGTATGGAATGTACGCATTGTTAACTGTGTACCAGGCTCACCGATTGATTGGGCAGCGATGATTCCAACTGCTTCTCCGACTTCTACATCGGTACCAGTCGCAAGGTTTCGGCCATAGCATCGTTTACATACACCATGAGGCGTATTACATGTGAAGGCAGAACGGATCCACACTTCTTCAATGCCGGCTTCAACGATTTCAATCGCTTTATCTTCATCGATCAGTTCGTTTTCGTTTACAAGCACTTCACCTGTTTCAGGGTGTTTCACTTGTTTTCTTGCAAAACGGCCGATTAAGCGTTCTTCTAAGCGCTCAATGATTTCAGTGCCTTCTCTAAGCGGTTGAGCAAGGATGCCACGGTCAGTTCCGCAATCAGTTTCACGGATGATAACATCCTGTGCAACGTCAACAAGACGGCGTGTAAGGTAACCTGAGTCAGCAGTTTTAAGGGCGGTATCGGCAAGACCTTTACGCGCACCGTGAGTGGAGATAAAGTACTCCAATACTGTCAGACCTTCACGGAAACTAGATTTGATCGGTAACTCAATGATACGTCCAGCCGGGTTGGCCATCAGACCGCGCATTCCGGCAAGCTGAGTAAAGTTAGACGCGTTACCACGGGCACCAGAGTCACTCATCATGTAGATCGGGTTGAGCTCATCAAGTGATTTCATCAGTTTGCCTTGGATAACGTCTTTTGCAGAACTCCAGATAGAGATAACTCTCTCATAGCGTTCTTCTTCAGTGATCAGACCGCGGCGGAACTGCTTCATAACGTTATCAACTTTGCCCTGTGCTTCTTCAAGAATTTCTTGTTTATCATCGAGAACGACGATATCAGAAACTCCAACTGTAATACCAGCTTTTGTTGAATATCTGAAACCTAGGTTTTTCATGCGGTCAAGCATTTTAGACGTTTCCGTAATGTGGAATCGTTTAAAGATTTCCGCGATGATTTTACCCAGAATACCTTTTTTAAACGGTGCATTGATTGGCTGCTGTGCGATGGCAGCTTTTACATCGGCACCTTTTTCTAAGAAGAAACGGTCTGGTGTTTTCTCTTCAATGTTGCTCTTCGTTGGTTCATTCATGTAAGGGAATGATTCTGGAAGAATTTCATTGAAGACCAATTTACCGACAGTTGTAATTAACAATTTTGAGCGCTGTTCTTCGGTAAATGTCACGTTCTTAAGGGAGTTCGCTGCAACAGCCACTCTCGTATGAAGGTGAACATATCCGTTTTGATAAGCAAGAAGCGCTTCATCCGTATTCTTGAAGACCATACCTTCACCAACAGCACCAGCACGCTCCAGAGTCAGGTAATAGTTACCCAGTACCATATCCTGAGACGGTGTTACAACTGGTTTACCATCTTTAGGGTTCAAGATGTTTTGAGCGGCAAGCATCAAGATGCGTGCTTCAGCTTGAGCTTCTGCAGATAATGGTACGTGAACCGCCATTTGGTCACCGTCAAAGTCAGCGTTATAAGCTGTACATACGAGCGGGTGAAGACGGATTGCGCGTCCTTCAACAAGTGTCGGTTCAAACGCTTGGATACCTAATCTGTGAAGCGTAGGGGCACGGTTCAGAAGGACCGGGTGCTCCTTGATAACTGATTCTAGTACATCCCATACTTCAGGCTGTACGCGCTCAATTTTACGTTTCGCACTCTTAATGTTGTGAGCAAGACCCTTTTCAACAAGCTCTTTCATAACGAAAGGTTTGAAAAGTTCGAGCGCCATTTCCTTCGGTAATCCGCATTGGTACATTTTCAGATGAGGACCAACGACGATTACAGAACGTCCGGAGTAATCGACACGTTTACCAAGAAGGTTTTGACGGAAACGGCCTTGCTTCCCTTTCAGCATGTGAGAAAGAGATTTTAATGGTCTGTTACCAGGACCTGTTACAGGGCGTCCGCGACGGCCGTTGTCAATTAAAGCATCGACAGCCTCTTGAAGCATACGCTTTTCGTTTTGAACGATAATGCTAGGCGCACCAAGGTCTAAAAGGCGTTTCAAACGATTGTTACGGTTGATGACACGACGATAAAGGTCGTTCAAATCAGAAGTCGCAAAACGTCCGCCATCAAGCTGAACCATCGGTCTGAGCTCAGGAGGAATAACAGGAAGCACATCAAGGATCATCCAAGAAGGCTTGTTTCCTGAGTTACGGAAGGCTTCCAAAACTTCAAGGCGTTTGATCGCACGAGTGCGACGCTGTCCTTGAGATGTTTTCAGCTCTTCTTTTAACATATCAACTTCTTTTACAAGATCGATATCTTGAAGAAGTTTATGAATCGCTTCCGCACCCATAGATGCTTGGAACTTATTACCGTACTTATCAAGATACGCACGGTATTCCTTTTCTGATAGAAGCTGTTTCTTTTCAAGCGGTGTGTTTGCCGGATCAGTTACAACGTAAGAAGCAAAGTAAATAACTTCTTCCAGTGCACGAGGCGACATATCTAACACTAGACCCATACGACTTGGGATACCTTTGAAATACCAAATGTGGGAAACTGGGGCAGCCAGTTCAATGTGCCCCATTCTCTCACGACGGACTTTAGCCCGTGTTACTTCAACTCCGCAGCGGTCACAAACTACGCCTTTATAACGAACTCGCTTGTACTTCCCGCAATGACATTCCCAGTCCTTAGTCGGTCCGAAAATGCGTTCGCAGAATAGACCGTCCTTTTCAGGTTTTAACGTACGATAGTTTATCGTTTCAGGCTTTTTCACTTCACCAAAAGACCATGAACGGATTTTATCCGGTGAAGCAAGACCGATGTTCATATACTCAAAATTGTTCACATCTAGCAAGGGGCCTACCTCCCTTTTTATCTTCGGATTAACCGATGTCACTTGCCTTTATAACTAGAGATTATTCTTTTGTTACTACATCGCGTTCAACGTCTGCAGATGCTGTTTCTTCCGGCTCTTCATCACCTGATAACGCCAGGCCGTCAGCTTGTTTTGCATCTTCTTCGTCTTCTAAATCTCTCATTTCTATTTCTTCTTCATCGCTAGAAAGGATTTTCACATCCATACCTAAACTTTGAAGTTCTTTAATTAATACTTTGAATGATTCCGGAACACCAGGTTCAGGAACGTTGTCGCCTTTAACGATGGCTTCGTATGTTTTCACACGTCCAACCACGTCATCAGACTTAACAGTCAGAATCTCTTGAAGAGTGTAAGCTGCACCGTAAGCTTCAAGTGCCCAAACCTCCATCTCACCAAAACGCTGTCCGCCAAATTGAGCTTTACCGCCAAGAGGCTGCTGCGTAACAAGTGAGTAAGGACCTGTAGAGCGTGCATGAAGTTTATCGTCAACCATGTGAGCCAGTTTAATCATGTACATGATACCGACAGATACACGGTTATCAAACGGCTCTCCGGTACGTCCGTCGTAAAGAACGGTTTTAGCGTCACGAGACATTCCGGCTTCTTCAAGTGTTTCCCAAACATCCTCTTCACGCGCTCCGTCAAATACCGGTGACGCAATGTGGATGCCGAGGTAACGAGCGGCCATACCCATGTGAAGCTCTAATACCTGCCCGATGTTCATACGTGATGGTACGCCCAGCGGGTTAAGCATGATATCAATTGGCGTGCCGTCAGGAAGATAAGGCATATCCTCTTCAGGAAGAATCTTAGAAATAACACCTTTGTTACCGTGACGACCGGCCATTTTATCCCCTTCAGAAATTTTACGCTTCTGAACGATATATACGCGCACTAACTGGTTTACACCTGGAGGAAGTTCGTCTCCGTCCTCACGGTTGAAGACTTTAACATCGTGAATAATTCCGCCGCCGCCGTGAGGCACACGAAGAGAAGTATCACGAACCTCGCGGGCTTTTTCACCAAAGATGGCGTGAAGAAGGCGTTCTTCTGCAGTAAGTTCTGTTACACCCTTAGGCGTTACTTTACCAACGAGAAGATCTCCGTCTTTTACTTCTGCCCCGATACGGATAATTCCGCGGTCATCAAGATTGCGAAGCGCATCTTCACCGACGTTCGGAATATCGCGAGTGATTTCTTCAGGCCCGAGTTTAGTATCACGTGCTTCTGATTCATATTCTTCAATGTGAATAGATGTATAAACATCATCTTTCACAAGACGTTCACTCATGATGATGGCATCCTCATAGTTGTAGCCATCCCATGTCATGAAGCCGACCATTACGTTACGGCCAAGTGCAAGTTCACCAAGCTCCATAGAAGGACCGTCAGCAAGGATTTCTCCTTTTACCACTTCATCGCCGACACTTACGATCGGACGCTGGTTGTAGCAAGTACCTTGGTTAGAGCGGACAAATTTCAGCAAGCTGTATTTATCCAGGTTGCCTTTTACTTTTTGGCCGTCTACTTCTTCATAGCGGCGAACCCAAACGTTTTTCGCTTCTACACGTTCAACGATACCAGGGTGTTTACAAATCACAGCGGCACCAGAGTCTTTACCTGATACGTATTCCATACCAGTTCCTACAAATGGCGCTTCCGGCTGCATCAAAGGCACAGCCTGACGCTGCATGTTCGCTCCCATTAGGGCACGGTTCGAGTCATCGTTTTCTAAGAACGGGATACATGCTGTCGCAGCAGATACTACCTGCTTAGGCGATACATCCATGTAATCAACACGGTTTCTAGGAACAACGGTGTTCTCACCGCGGAAACGGGCTACAATGCTGTCATCCACAAATGCACCTTCGTCATCGAGTCGTGCATTTGCCTGAGCGACAACGTAGTTATCCTCTTCATCAGCAGTTAAGTAATCGATTCTCGGCGTCACTTTTCCTGTTTCAGGATCAACGCGGCGATATGGCGTTTCAATAAAGCCAAAACGGTTTACTTTTGCATATGATGATAGTGAGTTGATCAAACCGATGTTCGGTCCCTCTGGCGTTTCAATCGGACACATACGGCCATAGTGGGAGTAGTGAACGTCACGCACTTCCATTCCGGCACGCTCACGTGTCAATCCGCCCGGTCCAAGAGCCGACAGACGGCGCTTATGTGTTAATTCAGCAAGCGGGTTCGTCTGGTCCATGAATTGAGAAAGCTGAGAGCTTCCAAAGAACTCTTTAATGGACGCAATAACAGGACGAATATTGATCAGCTGCTGAGGTGTAATTGTATTCGTATCTTGAATTGACATTCTCTCACGAACCACACGCTCCATACGGCTTAAACCGATACGGAATTGGTTCTGGAGAAGTTCACCTACAGAACGTAAACGGCGGTTTCCAAGATGGTCAATATCATCTGTGTCGCCTACTCCGTGCAGCAAGTTGAAGAAGTAGCTGATAGAAGAAATAATATCAGCAGGAGTAATGTTTTTAATCTCTTCTTCAACGTAAGCATTGCCGATGACATTAATAACCTGTTCTCCTTCTTGATCAGTAGGAGCAAAGATTTTAATGGATTGAAGCGTTACTTCATCCTCAACAACACCGCCGTTCGGATACAGCTTTCTGAAACCGATTCCGTTTTCTAAGTATGGCAGTACTTTATCAAGAGTTCTTCTATCAAGAATCTGACCTTTTTCAGCCAGGATTTCTCCTGTTTCAGGATCAACAAGCGTTTCAGCAAGTCTCTGATTAAAGAGGCGATTTTTAATATGAAGCTTTTTATTAATTTTATAGCGTCCTACATTGGCAAGATCGTATCGTTTCGGATCAAAGAAACGAGAATCAAGCAAGCTTTTCGCATTTTCCACTGTAGGCGGCTCTCCAGGACGGAGGCGCTCGTAGATTTCGAGCAGCGCTTTATCGCTGTTTTCTGTGTTATCTTTATCAAGCGTATTTCGCAGGTATTCGTTTTCTCCTACAAGATCAAGAATCTCTTGATCGGAGCCGAAGCCGAGAGCACGCAAAAGAACCGTAACCGGCAACTTACGTGTGCGATCAATGCGTACATAAACAACATCTTTCGCATCAGTTTCGTATTCTAACCATGCGCCACGGTTTGGAATGACAGTTGCGGTAAAACCTTTTTTACCGTTTTTGTCTACTTTACCACTGAAATATACACTTGGAGACCGAACAAGCTGGGAAACGATAACGCGTTCCGCACCGTTTATGATAAAAGTACCTGTATCTGTCATAATAGGGAAATCACCCATGAAGACATCTTGGTCTTTTACCTCTCCAGTTTCTTTGTTAATTAAACGAACCTTCACTCTTAGCGGAGCTGAGTAAGTCACATCACGTTCTTTTGATTCCTCTACAGGATATTTAGGCTCCCCTAAACTGTAATCAATGAACTCAAGAGAGAGGTTACCAGTGAAATCCTCAATTGGCGATATGTCTTGAAACATCTCTCTAAGACCCTCATCAAGAAACCACTGATAAGAAGAGGTTTGAATTTCAATGAGATTTGGTAATTCTAACACTTCGCTAATGCGAGCATAGCTTCTGCGCTGGCGGTGTCGTCCATACTGAACTAGTTGACCTGTCAACTGATTCACCCCTCAAATCATGCGTATTATATGTGTAATAAGCATTTCTTCCAAAGAAAGAAAACACTTTTACAAGACAAAAGAAAAAAGGGTTTCTAATTAAGAAAACCACATCCAAAAACAAATACCGATTTTATTAGCATTTCCATACTTGTATAATTTATACATAGATATTGACATTTCATCATATCAATCTAAATATATACATTGGCATTTTATAATATTAACATAGCCAAAATACCGAGTCAAACTTTTTTTGCTTTTATGATATAATAGCCTTTCTTTTTTTGAACGACAGAAACTTCTTCGAACAGTTCCTCAAGCTTTTCAATGGCAGAAGGCGCACCTTGTTTTTTCTGTATGACGATCCACAATTCACCTGAAGCTTTTAAGTGTTCAGCGCTTTTCTCAAAGATAGCATGGACAACTTTTTTTCCGGCTCGGATTGGGGGATTTGTAAGAATAGAAGCAAATGTTTGAGCAGAGTCAACGTTTGAAAACAAATCGCTTTGGTAAATCTCAACATTTGTTATTCCGTTTCGTTCTGCATTTTCATTTGATAACTCTACGGCTCTTTCATTAACATCAATCATGTGGATGGTCCGGTCTTTAAAGTCGCTGGCCAGCGATAATCCAATCGGGCCATAGCCGCAGCCCACATCTAGAAAGCTGCCCTCAACTTCAGGCTTTTCAAAAGATTCGACCAGCAGGCGCGAGCCAAAATCGACTTCCTTTTTAGAAAAAACACCGCTGTCGCTGGTAAACGTAAACTCCTTGTTTCGAAGCCTAAAAGACCATGTTTGTTTGTTGCTTTTTACTGAAGGTTTTTCTGAATAATAGTGCTCACTCATTATTAGAACCTCCTTTTTTTCATAACTTAAAGAATGGCAAAGAAAAAGCCCGCCTCATAAAAGCGAGCTTCCCCTACAGGCAAGTGAAGATTACTTAACTTCTACAGAAGCGCCAACTTCTTCAAGTTTAGCTTTAAGCTCTTCAGCTTCTTCTTTAGCAATACCTTCTTTAAGTGGTTTTGGAGTGTTGTCAACAAGTTCTTTAGCTTCTTTCAAGCCAAGACCAGTGATTTCACGTACAACTTTGATAACTTTGATTTTTTGAGAACCTGCACCAGCAAGGATAAGGTCGAATTCGCTTTGCTCTTCAGCAGCTCCGCCTGCAGCAGCTCCGCCAGCTACAGCTACAGGAGCAGCAGCAGTTACGCCAAATTCTTCTTCGATTGCTTTTACTAGGTCGTTCAATTCAAGTACAGTTGCTTCTTTAACGGAAGCAATGATTTCTTCGATATTTAAAGCCATTTGTAATTCCTCCATTTGTTTTGATTTTTAAAAACTGATTAGATTAAGCGCCTTGTTCTTCCTTTTGATCTGCCACAGCTTTTGCAGCAAGAGCAAGGTTGCGAACTGGAGCTTGAAGTACGCTAAGCAACATAGAAAGCAAGCCTTCGCGTGATGGAAGTTCAGCAAGAGCTTTCACTTCTTCAACAGTAGAAACTTTACCTTCGATAACGCCAGCTTTGATTTCAAGAGCTTCATGCTGTTTAGCAAACTCGTTAAGAACTTTAGCTGGAGCGACAACATCCTCAGTACTGAATGCAATTGCATTCGGTCCAGTTAAGACATCATTCAAACCATCAAGTTCAGCTTGTTCAACCGCACGGCGAGTCATTGTGTTTTTGTAAACTTTGAACTCAACGTTAGCTTCACGAAGCTGTTTACGAAGTTCTGTTACTTCAGAAACGTTAAGTCCGCGGTAATCAACGATGATCGTTGATTTGCTTTCTTTTAATTTAGAAGCAATTTCTTCAACAACAACTTTTTTTGTTTCAATTGCGCTGCTCATGGTTACACCTCCTGTAGATTCTTGTGTAACACTTATACCGTCAGGTGATCACGACTGAGAAACGGATTCCATATAAAAAGCCTCCATGAGACATGGAGGCTGTATATACAAGCATACGTAACGTAATAGCTGTGATAATATACACCTCGGTAGGATATTAAGCTGTTAAGCCCCTACTGTCTACGGTATAAATGATATATTATATTTTACAACATTTTGAATCATATCAGAATGTTGAATTCATGTCAATATTATTTTACGTTGAAAGTTGAAGCATCTACTTTGACACCAGGTCCCATAGTAGAAGTTACAGCAACGTTTTTCACGTAAACACCTTTTGCTGCAGCAGGTTTTGCTTTCAGGATTGTATCATACATTGTTGTGAAGTTCTCAACAAGTTTTTCATCCTCGAAAGAAACTTTACCGATAGGAACATGGATGTTTCCAGCTTTATCAACGCGGTATTCAACTTTACCAGCTTTGATTTCGCCGATTGCTTTTTCAACTTCGAAAGTAACTGTACCAGTTTTAGGGTTTGGCATTAAACCTTTTGGTCCAAGTACACGACCGATTTTACCAACTTCACCCATCATGTCAGGTGTAGCTACGATTACATCGAAATCGAACCAGCCTTGTTGAATTTTGTTGATGTAGTCAGTATCTCCAACGTAATCTGCACCAGCAGCTTCAGCTTCTTTCGCTTTTTCGCCTTTTGCGAAAACGAGAACGCGCTGAGTTTTACCAGTTCCGTTTGGAAGCACAACTGCTCCGCGGATTTGCTGGTCGTTTTTACGAGGGTCAACCCCTAGACGGAATGCAACTTCAACTGTAGCGTCGAATTTAGCTGTGTTTGTTTTTTTAACAAGAGCTACTGCTTCAGAAACATCGTAAGCTTTCGCACGATCTACAAGCTTAGCAGCTTCTGCGTACTTTTTACCTTTTTTAGCCATTTTAAAATTTCCTCCTTATGTGGTTATAGCGGAATAACCTCCCACGAATAAGGGTTGCGAACTTGTGAAAACTCGCAACCCGACAAGAAACAAATTAATCCTCGATTACAATACCCATACTGCGTGCAGTACCTTCAACCATGCGCATTGCCGCTTCAACGTCTGCTGCGTTTAAGTCAGGCATTTTCGTTTCAGCGATTTCGCGTACTTTATCGCGCTTAACGGTTGCCACTTTATTACGGTTTGGTTCACCAGAACCAGACTCAATTCCAGCTGCTTTTTTAAGCAATACTGCAGCAGGTGGAGTTTTTGTAATAAATGTAAATGAACGGTCTTCGTAAACCGAAATTTCAACAGGAATGATTAAACCAGCTTGGTCAGCTGTACGAGCGTTAAACTCCTTACAGAATCCCATGATATTAACACCGGCTTGACCTAGTGCAGGTCCAACTGGCGGCGCTGGGTTAGCTTTTCCAGCAGGAATTTGCAATTTTACAACTTTTACTACTTTTTTAGCCACGAGACACACCTCCTTAAGTCCGTGATGTGGTAATAGGGTAAACCCTCCCACTCAAGGTTTCATTCTTTATATGAATGATGAAATATCAAGCTAGCTGCCTTGGATAAGTCCAAGACGTACCTTTGCTATATTATCATTTATATATAGCAATTTCAAGTTTTTTCACATTACAATTTGTCGATCTGGGTAAATTCCAGCTCAACCGGCGTTTCACGGCCGAACATATTAACGAAAACTTTAACCTTGCTTTTATCGTAGTCAATCTCTTCAATTGATCCCGTAAAGTTGGCAAAAGGTCCGTCTATCACTTTCACTGTCTCTTTTAATTCAAAGTCAATGTCAGTTTTGCGTTCGTCCATACCCATTCTCTTCAGAATGGTTTCTGCTTCGCCAGGAAGAAGCGCCGTCGGTTTTGAACCAGAGCCGGCAGAACCTACGAATCCAGTAACACCAGGTGTGTTGCGGACAACATACCAAGAATCATCCGTCATGACGATTTCAACAAGGACATAACCAGGGAATACTTTCTTTTTGACGACTTTTTTCTTGCCGTTTTTGATATCCGTCTCTTCTTCTTCAGGTACGACTACACGAAAAATCTTATCCTGCATCCCCATTGATTCAACACGTTTTTCCAAGTTGGCTTTTACTTTGTTCTCATAACCAGAGTACGTGTGAACAACATACCAATTCTTTTCCATTCTCTTCAGGACTGTCCAGTCCTTCCCTCCCCGCATTTGGTTTTAGTGTACTACCATAACGCTTCATGCAATAAATAGGCGGTAAGCCTATGATAACTTTCATTTTTAACCCACAATAAAAAACCCGCTGAACGGGTTTTGGCAAGTGATATTATGATCTATTATAGCACGTATTGCTGATCATTATTCAACTATTAAACGAATTAATTGAGAAATTCCTGTGTCAAGGAGGGCAAAAAAGATAATAAAAAAGATAACTGTTGAAATAACCGTGATGGTATAGCGAGTTAACTCTTTTCCTTTAGGCCAGCTTACCTTTTTCATTTCTTTCCCAACATCTTTAAAGAATCTCATAATACGCATGTAAAAGACCTCCACAATTTAAAAGCGCAAACACTATTTTGTTTCAAGATGAGCTGTATGTGAATTGCAAGTACTGCAGTATTTCTTTACTTCTAATCGCTCAGCCGCTGATGCAGAGCTCTTCATTGTCGTATAGTTACGGTTTCCGCATGTCTTGCATGCTAACGTAATCTTTTTTCTCATGTCATTACACCTTTTTCTAAATAGACATTAGTTCTTATCTTAAGTAACATATCATAGTCAGAAAAATACTGTCAATATACCATAAATCCCTATTACAAACTGATCTCGCGAATTTCCAGGTACTTCTCCAGCTTGCGTTTGACTCGCTGAAGGGCGTTATCGATCGATTTGACATGGCGGTTCAGCTCATCTGAAATCTCTTGGTAGCTTCTTCCGTCTAGATATAATACAAGTACTTTTCTCTCTAAATCACTTAAAAGTTCTCCCATTTTCATTTCAATATCATCAAATTCTTCCTGATTGATAATCATTTCTTCTGGGTTTAACGTTTTCGCTCCCGAAATGACATCAAGCAGCGTTCGATCTGATTCTTCATCAAAAATCGGTTTATCTAATGAGACGTAGGAATTCAAAGGAATGTGTTTCTGGCGAGTAGCTGTCTTTATTGCGGTAATAATTTGGCGGGTAATACATAATTCTGCGAAAGCTTTGAAAGAGGTAAGCTTGTCCTCTTTGAAGTCACGAATAGACTTATAGAGGCCTATCATTCCTTCCTGAACAATATCTTCTCTGTCCGCACCTATTAAAAAATAGGATCTTGCTTTTGCACGAACAAAGTTTCGGTACTTCGTAATCAAGTAATCTAACGCATCACTGTCCCCAACATGAACCTTTTCAATGACCTGCTCGTCCTCCAACTGGCAAAACTGCTCTTTGTTGAATTTTCCCTTGTTGTTCTGTAGATTCACTCCGATCCCCCCGGCGCACGTAGATAGAAATATTATACATTACTGGACAAAAAAGCGTCAACTTAATCTAAGTCGCCCCTCCGCCATTTTTCAAACGTTTTCAAAACCTCTTCCGATAAAGCAATTTTACCCGCTGGCTTTTCGGAAGTGATCTTTCTTACCCGCCTTTCGATTCGCCTTTCTATCGCTTCTACCTCTCTCAAGAGCTCCCGGGCCGATTTTCGCAATGCCCCTTGTCCGAAAATCGCCCACTGCTCAGTGTAGTCAGAGGTCGCAACATGAATTTGAGTCGCAATGTTATTCAGATCCTGTGCCAGCTTTTCTATCCGCTCATCCGCAGTCTCATTTTCTTTTGTGAAAATCACTTCAACTCTGTGGTTAGTCTGTTTTTTCTCAATTCCCTTCACAAGATGCGCGTCAAATACGACAATAACCCTGTTTCCTGTATACGATTGATATTCCGCCATTTTCTGAATCAGTACGTCTCTCGCCTCTTCAAAACTATTCGCTTTTAAATCCTTCAGCTGCGGCCAGGCTCCAATCATGTTGTATCCGTCTACTAACAGGATATCCATTGATCATTATTCTCCCAGAGGGTTTCGCTTCCGGTAGACTTCATACATCAAAAGCCCCGCCGCTACAGATGCATTGAGTGAAGTAACTTTACCTGCCATCGGGAGTTTAATAAGAAAATCACATTTTTCTTTAATCAGGCGTCCCATTCCTTTTCCTTCACTTCCGATGACGAGAGCCAAAGGCATGCTGCCGTCCATTGTGCGGTAATCCTCCCGCGCGGATGCATCCGTTCCGACAACCCAGATTCCCCGCTCTTTCATTTCCTCTAGCGTTCGCGCCAAATTGGTGACCTTCGCCACTGGAATATGCTCAATTGCGCCTGTTGAAGCTTTTGCCACTGTAGTTGTCAGACCGACAGCTCTGCGTTTTGGAATGACAATGCCATGGGCGCCGACTGCATCAGCTGTTCTCATAATTGAACCGAGATTATGAGGGTCCTCAAGCTCGTCCAGAATGAGAAAGAAAGGCTGTTCATTTCTTCCCTCTGCCGCTTTATATAAGTCGTCCAGTTCCGCGTACTCATACGCTGCGACCTGCGCCACTACACCTTGGTGCTGCCCCGTCACAATTTGGTCGAGTTTTTTTCTAGGGACGTATTGAATGGTGATGCCCTGCTTTTTCGCAAGCTCAATCACCTGCTGTGCTTGTCCCTTTACGGTGTTTTCCGCCATCCACAGCTTATACAGCTTGCGATCTGATTTTAACGTCTCGATCACTGCATTTTTTCCTATGACGTAATCATGTTGCTGACTCATTTGTTTTCCTCCCTGACCGTTCCGAATTGTATAGCTTCAGCAACAAGCTGATTCAGTCTTTCTTCTTTTTTCTCAAGAAAAAGATAGCCCAGCAGTGCTTCAAATGCTGTACTATAGCGGTACGTCTGCACATCTGTATTTTTAGGTATCGTTCCCGACTTGGCATTTCTGCCTCTTTTCAGCACCGCTTCCTCTTCTTCCGTGAAAAAGGATTGATTCCGCAGAAAGAAAAGGATCTCAGCCTGTGACTTTGCCGATACGATCCGGCTTGATTTCTTGTGAAGATCATTTGGTTTGGTAAATCCCTGCTTAAGCAGGTGATGCCTCACATAAACTTCAAAAATGGCATCACCTATATAAGCAAGCGCAAGGCCGTTAAGCTGCTTTGAATCTTTTATCGTTTCAAAATCAAGCATCCGTTATTCTCCCCGTTTCCAGCGAGTGCCTTGAGCCGTATCTTCAAGAATGATATTCATGCTTTTCAGCTGGTCGCGGATCTGATCAGACAGAGCAAAATCACGATTGCGGCGCGCTTCATTTCTTTTTTCAATCAAATCTTCAATCTCTTGATCCAGAAGCTCCTGCTCACCCAGTGAGAAACCGAGGACAGAAACAATTCGGTCAAACATGTCAATAAACGCTGTAATAACGTGATCTGCCGTATGATCTTCCTGAAGATAATAGTTCGCATTCTTCGCCAAATCGAATAAAACAGAAATGGCATTCGCTGTATTAAAATCATCATCCATTGCTTCTTCAAATGCTGTTCGATGTTCTTCAATCTTTGCAAGCCATTTATCATCATCTTCTGTTAAATTCGTGCTGCTGTTTAAACGGTACTGAAGGTTGCTGTACGCTGTTTTCAACCGGTTAAACGCGCTCTTTGTGTTCTCCAGAAGCTCTTCTGAATAGTTAATTGGGTGACGATAGTGAACAGACAGCATAAAGAATCTGAGCAGCTGCGGATCATGCTGTTTAATAATGTCATGCACAAGCACAAAGTTGCCGAGTGATTTTGACATTTTTTCATTATCGATATTGATATAGCCGTTATGAAGCCAGTATTTCGCAAATATTTTGCCAGTCAGCGCTTCTGATTGAGCAATTTCATTTTCATGGTGAGGGAATGTTAAATCCTGGCCGCCTGCATGGATATCAATTTGATCACCTAAGTACTTTTTCACCATCGCAGAGCATTCAATGTGCCAGCCCGGACGTCCTTTCCCCCAAGGGCTATCCCAAGAGATTTCTCCTTCTTTAGCCGCTTTCCACAGAGCGAAATCAAGAGCATCTTCTTTTTTCTCGCCAACTCGGATGCGCGCGCCAGATCTCAATTCATCAATCGATTGCTGCGAGAGCTTTCCGTATCCCTCAAATGCTCTTGTTTTGAAATAAACATCTCCTTCAGATTCATAAGCATAGCCCTTTTTCACCAGCTGATCTATGAAATCAATAATCGCGTCCATGTTTTCCATGACGCGCGGATGAAGGTCCGCTTTTCTGCAGCCAAGAGCGCCCACATCTTCAAAGTATGCCTTAATAAAACGCTCAGAAATGGTTGGAACATCTTCACCAAGTTCATTTGCCGCTTTAATTAATTTATCATCTACATCTGTGAAGTTAGAGACATATTGGACATCGTAGCCTTTATACTCCAAATAGTTTCGAACCGTGTCATAAACGATGGCCGGACGGGCATTTCCAATATGAATATAATTGTAAACCGTAGGTCCGCACACGTACATTTTTACTTTTCCCTCTTCAAGAGGAACGAACGTTTCCTTCTGTCTAGTCAATGTATTATAAAGAGTGATTGTCATTTTTGATTAATCCTTTCTTTTCTGTCTTCAAGTTCCGTCTTCAGCTCTAAAATCTGCTGTTCCAAAGACTTAAACCGGTCAGCAACCGGATCGGGTAAATCCTGATGGTTTAAATCCCGTTTGATTTTCTTGCCGTTTTGCACGACAACCCTTCCCGGGATGCCGACAACTGTAGAGTAGTCCGGAACATCGTGCAGCACAACTGAACCAGCCCCTATTTTAGAGCCTTCACCGACAGTTATTGAACCGAGCACTTTAGCACCTGTCGCTATCAATGCGTCATCTTTAATTGTCGGATGCCTTTTTCCCCTTTCTTTCCCCGTTCCTCCGAGGGTAACCCCCTGAAAAACGGTTACGTTATTGCCGATTTCACATGTCTCCCCAATGACAACCCCCATCCCATGGTCTATGAAAAATCTTCTTCCGATCGTAGCCCCTGGGTGGATTTCAATTCCTGTAAAAAATCGGCTCACCTGAGATATAAGGCGTGCAAGGAAATAAAATTTTCGTTTATATAAAGCATGTGCAATCCGATGCGCCCATATAGCATGTAAACCGGAATAAGTTAAAATCACTTCAAAATAACTTCGTGCTGCAGGATCTTGATCGAACACCGTATCAATGTCTTCTTTGAGCATTTTAAAAAACACATGCTTCCCCCCATTCTACCCGCTATCATCTATCTATTTCCTCTAGACCCAATAAAAAAAGCGCCTCTGCATGTAAACATGACAGAGACGCTTTGACCGCGCGGTTCCACTCTGTTTGAAAAGCAGACTCCTGCTCTCCCAACTTCAGCCTGTAACGGCGGCGGCCGCCTTTGAATACTGGTTTCGAAAAACGTTCTTCAAAGGTCTTAAGGGCGCACTTCTAAAACCCGACTCCTGGATCTCTCTCAGCCAATGAAGATCCTTTCTGTATTGGTCTAAAGCTTTATACTCTTCCCTGTCAACAATCATCTATTTAGATATTTTTCAACCGCTGAATTGCAGATTCTTTTCCGATCAGTTCAATTGATTGCGGAAGCTCAGGACCGTGAGTCTGGCCTGTTACAGCAACACGGATCGGCATAAACAGTTTTTTCCCTTTATGACCTGTTTCTTTCTGCACTGCTTTGATAGAAGCTTTGATCTGGTCCGGAGTGAACTCCTCCAGCTCTTCAAGCTTCGCAGCGAATGTGCTGAGTACTACAGGCACCTGTTCTTCTTCTAGAACAGCTTTTGCTTCTTGATTATACTCGATCTCATCCGTAAAGAACAAATCAGTCAGCTCAACAATTTCCGCACCGTAGCTCAATTGCTCATGATATAGAGAAATCAGTTTGCGAACCCATTCTTGTTCTTCAGGAGATAGTTCATTGCCAACTTTGCCGGCTTTTTGAAGATGCGGAAGCGTAAGCTCAACAACCTGATCAAGATCCAATTTTTTCACATATTGGTTGTTGACCCATTTCAGCTTATGCATATCAAACAGAGCTGGTGATTTAGATAAACGATTTACATCAAAAATTTCAATAAACTCTTCTTTTGTGAAAAGCTCTTCTTCTCCCACCGGCGACCAGCCCAGCAGGCCGATAAAGTTGAACAGCGCCTCCGGCAAGTAGCCAAGCTCTTTATATTGCTCAATGAATTGAATAATCGATTCATCACGTTTGCTGAGCTTTTTACGGCTTTCATTTACAATCAACGTCATGTGGCCGAACTGAGGAATATCCCAGCCGAACGCTTGAAAGATCATGATCTGTTTTGGTGTATTCGAAATATGGTCCTCACCGCGCAGCACGTGCGTCATTTTCATTAGATAGTCATCCACAGCTACTGCAAAGTTATAAGTCGGCGTTCCGTCTTTTTTCACAATAACAAAGTCGCCGATGCCATCAGATTCGAAAGAAATTTCACCTTTTACAATATCATTAAACGCAATGATTTTTCCTTCAGGG
Organism: Bacillus sp. PAMC26543; assembly: GCF_014250375.1. Lineage (NCBI taxonomy): Bacteria > Bacillati > Bacillota > Bacilli > Caryophanales > Bacillaceae > Bacillus > Bacillus sp. PAMC26543. Next base: position 4,030,907 of record NZ_CP060193.1, read on the forward strand.
ACACGGAAACGAATACTCGGCTTTCTGCCCTCTGCAAGGAATTTTTCCTGTTCTTCCTGAGTCAGATCTCTGTGCTTTCCGGAATAACGCGGCATCTCTCCGCGGGCAATCTGCTCTTCACGTTCTTTTTCAAGTTCTTCTTCTGTACAGAAACATTTATAAGCAAGCCCTTTTTCAAGCAGCTCTTCATAGTAAACCTTATAGATATCGTTACGCTCGGACTGACGGTATGGGCCGTACTCTCCGCCGACATCCACACTCTCATCCCAGTCGATGCCAAGCCATTTTAAATAGTTGAGCTGGCTTTGTTCTCCGCCCTCAATGTTGCGTTTTTTATCAGTGTCCTCAACACGGATAATAAACTTGCCGCCTTGATTGCGGGCAAATAAATAATTAAAAAGCGCCGTTCTGGCATTTCCAATATGCAAATGTCCTGTTGGACTCGGTGCATAACGGACGCGTACTTCGTTTCCCATTTCAAATACTTCCTTTCATCTCATGTATGGCCTCAGGCTAAATGTATGCATCTATTCTACCACCAAATAGACCGGGCATCAAAACAAGTTAGCCTTTTTGTATCAGCACTGTGGCTTGAGCCGCTATTCCTTCCGCTCTTCCTGTAAATCCAAGCTTTTCGGTCGTGGTCGCTTTAACATTCACTTGGGAAACCTCTGCCTCAAGCCCTTCAGCGATTCTTTTTCTCATGTCTTCTATGTACGGCGCCATCTTCGGCTTCTGTGCAATGATCGTACAGTCAATATTTCCAAGTACATACCCTTTCTGTTTCACAATCCTCCAGACATGCTGAAGTAATTTAAACGAATCAGCATCCTTGAACTCCGGATCTGTATCAGGGAAATGCTTGCCGATGTCGCCCTCCCCGACAGCTCCGAGGCATGCGTCAGCAACGGTGTGCAATAATACATCCGCGTCAGAATGTCCGAGCAATCCTTTTTCATGCGGGATTTCAACTCCGCCGATAATGAGAGGCCGGCCCTCTACTAATTGGTGCACATCAAAACCTTGTCCGATTCTAAACATGTTTATTCCCACTTTCTGCTTCCATGATAGCTTCAGCTGACGTTAAATCATCAGGAGTCGTCAGCTTAATATTTGTATAGTTACCTTCTACAACACGAACCGAACGGCCCTCCAGCTGTTCGACGAGACTGGCGTCATCGGTTCCTAAAAACCCTCTGCGCTCTGCCTCAGCGTGAGCCTCCATCAATAAAGAAAGACGAAAAGCTTGTGGCGTTTGGACAGCCCACAAGCTTGAACGTTCAATCGTCTCACTGACTTCTAAATCTTGAACGCGTTTAATCGTATCTTTTACCGGAACAGCCAGGATGGCCGCTCCGGTCTGCTCCGCTTCTGCAATCAGTTCGTCAATCTGTTCATGCTTTATAAAAGGACGAGCGCCGTCGTGAACGAGGACAATCTTTTCGTGTTTAACGGCTTTGAGCCCTTTATAAACACTGTGCTGGCGTTCATCTCCGCCTGCTACAAGCTCGATAGCGGTTTGAAACGGATATTGGTTCAGCAATTGCTGAAAGTCGTCCCGTTCGCGCTCGTTAATCACCAAAATGATTCTGCCGCACGGACGATGGCTGTCAAACACCCGTAAAGTGTGAATGATAACCGGGTCTCCTTTCAGCTCGATAAACAGTTTATTTCTCCCTGCCTTCATCCGTTTCCCCTGTCCGGCCGCAAGAATTACCACATCATAATTCATTGTTCTTTCTCCCTTTACAGCGCCTTCTCCAACAGCTTAGGCTTGGCAAAAATCATTCGTCCCGCTGCTGTCTGCAGCACGCTTGTGACGAGAACATCAATGTGTTTGCCGATATAATTCCGTCCTTCTTCAACGACAATCATAGTGCCGTCATCCAAGTAAGCGACTCCCTGATTATGCTCTTTGCCGTCTTTAATGACCTGAACATTCATTTCCTCACCCGGAAGCACAACAGGCTTGACCGCGTTGGCAAGGTCATTAATGTTTAACACTGCTACCTTCTGAAGCTCGCACACTTTATTTAAATTAAAATCATTCGTCACAACGACTCCGGATGTCAGTTTAGCGAGTTTGACCAGCTTGCTGTCAACCTCCTGGATATCTTCAAAGTCACCTTCATAAATTTCAACTTTAATATCTAATTCTTTTTGAATGCGGTTCAGGATATCAAGACCGCGGCGCCCTCTGTTGCGTTTTAACACATCTGAGGAGTCAGCGATATGCTGCAATTCCTCAAGGACAAACTGCGGAATCACGATAATTCCCTCTAAAAAACCAGTCTGACAAATATCTGCAATTCTCCCATCAATAATAACACTTGTGTCCAGGATTTTCAGCTTTTTGTCTTGGACCTCGTGCTCTTCATCAGCTGTTCCTTTTTTCTTTTGCATTCTGGCGGAAATGGAGAATAGGCTGATCAATTCATCCTTTTTCTTAAAGCCCACCTGAAAGCCAAGATAACCGAGAAAGAAAGCTAAAAACACAGGGATGATTGTGCTGAGTATGCGGTAAGGTATATTGTCTAAAGGAATAACGTTTACGATAAGATAAGCAATTATAAGTCCAAATACTAAGCCAAGACTTCCAAATAACAAATCTGGAACCGGCGCTTTTAATAATGAATCCTCTATCCACTTAACCCAGTTCACAACGTAATCTGTACCCCATATACTGATGAGGAAAAAGATAATTGCACCTATTGCCGCAGACGTATATGCGTTTGTTATTAAAGGTATGTCCTGTAAACTTAACAGTACAAACAATTCAGGTATTAAAAATATACCAACAACGCCGCCGAAGATAATGAAGAACGCCTGAACTATTCGTTTTAACATACCCCCACCTCCTTTAAAGAAAATTATTGTATTTCACAAGATTTTACGCAACCTACGAATATCAGAATAAACAAAAACCAACAATAATATACCCGTAAAGATATGGTTTTAACCGAAAATCATAGCTGTCTGTCTAAATAATGCTTCTCTTGAAGGCGTTTTAAGCCCTTTTTGATTTTTTGGGCTCGTACTTCACCGATACCCTCTACTTCATCTAATTCTTCTGCGCTGGCCTCAATAATTCTCGGCAGTACTCCAAATGCCTCCACCACATTCTCCACAATCGGCATCGGAAGGCGCGGAATCTTATTTAGCAGCCTGTATCCTCTAGGCAGAACATAGTCATCAAGATTTGTAGAAGCCGGATAACCAAGCAGCTTATAAACAATGGAATCATCAAGCAAATCGTAGCTGGACATATCCTGCAGCTCTTTTAAAAGGACAAATGGATCTTTAATCTTTTCTTTCACATAATCCTTAATAAATAAAGCAGCCTCTTCTTCCATATCAGTAATCAGTTCGATGACCTGCAGCTTAATCAAATGACCTTCTGTTCCCAGTTCCCTGATATACATGTTGATTTCATTTTTGATTCGCAACACCATTTCATAACGGTGCATCACAGACAGAACATCGCTGAATGTAACGAGTTCCTCAAACTCTAATGCGTTTAGTGCATTAATCGTTTTGTCCAGAATTGTTTTATATTTTTCTAGAGTTTGAATGGCTTGGTTCGCTTTTGTTAAAATAAATCCTATGTCTTTAAGTGTATACTTCATACTTTCCTGATATAACGTTATGACATTTCTTCTCTCAGAAATTGCGATAACGAGACAGCCGGTTTGCTTAGCTACTCTTTCGGCGGTGCGGTGCCGCATTCCTGTTTCTGACGAAGAAATTGTGGCTTCAGGCATCAATTGTGTATTGGCATATAGGATTTTTTGACCAGAATCACTTAAAATAATCGCACCATCCATTTTAGCCAGTTCATATAAATGCGCCGGAGAAAAAGCAGTGTTAATGTGGAAACCGCCATCCACCACTTCTTTTACTTTATCATTATATCCAACAACAATCAGACCGCCTGTATTTGCTCTCAGTACATTTTCTATCCCCGCTCTGAGCGGTGTTCCAGGAGCAACAAACTGCAAAATAGAAGACAGGTCTAACTCATGTTTCGCCCCTTTTTTCTCTTTTTCCATCTATTATCCTCCTAATGAAGTACGAAGTGCCTCTGCAACATTTGCTACTCCGATGACCTCAATCCCTTTTGGTTTCGTCCATCCATCCAGATTTGCCGCAGGTATGATCATGCGTTTAAAACCAAGCTTTGCCGCTTCTTTTACACGCTGTTCAATTCTTGATACCCGGCGGACTTCTCCGGTTAATCCCACTTCTCCTATAAAGCAATCTGCAGGATTTGGAGGTGTGTCTCTAAAGCTTGATGCGATACTGACCGCTATAGCAAGATCAATCGCAGGTTCATCAAGTTTGACGCCGCCCGCTACCTTCAAATATGCATCCTGATTTTGCAGCAGCAGCCCTACTCTTTTTTCTAACACAGCCATTAACAGTGACACCCTGTTATGATCTATCCCTGTTGCCATGCGCCGCGGATTGCCAAAGCTTGTTGGCGAGATGAGCGCCTGAATTTCAACAAGAATCGGCCTTGTACCTTCCATAGAAGCCGTTATGCTCGACCCCGCAGATCCCGCCGAACGCTCTTCTAAGAAGATCTCTGAAGGATTCAGTACCTCAGTAAGCCCTTCTTCCCGCATTTCAAAAATACCCATTTCGTTTGTAGAACCAAAGCGGTTTTTTACAGCCCGTAAGATTCGGAAAGTATGGTGACGTTCTCCTTCAAAGTATAAAACAGTGTCAACCATATGCTCCAACAGTCTCGGCCCCGCGATGGATCCTTCTTTTGTTACGTGACCTACAATAAATATCGGAATACCTTTTGTCTTTGCAATTTTCATCAGCTCGGCTGTACATTCTCTTACCTGTGACACACTGCCGGGAGCCGATGTAATATCGCTTTGATAGACCGTTTGAATAGAGTCAACAACCACAAACGCTGGATTCATCTCTTCTATAGCAGACGAAATATACTCCATATCGGTTTCGGATAAAACATGCAGTGAGGGATTATTTATGCCCAGACGGTCTGCTCTTAATTTTGTTTGTTTTACCGATTCTTCTCCTGAAATGTACAGGACATGACGTGTTGAACCAGATAACTGAGCGGATACTTGCAGTAATAAGGTCGATTTTCCGATGCCGGGGTCCCCGCCAATTAAAACAAGTGAGCCCTTCACCACACCGCCGCCGAGCACTCTGTTAAACTCGCCGAGCTGTGTTTTAACCCGGGGTTCTTCTGATGTTTCGATTGATGTTATGGGGGAAGGTTTCTGTACGGTTTGAACAGAATGAGAAAAAGCCGCTCTCCGATTGGCCGGTGCTTTTTTAATCATTTCTTCCACCATTGTATTCCAAGCACCGCAGCCCGGACATTTCCCCATCCATTTTGGAGACTCGTAGCCGCAGGATTGGCAGATGAATTTGGATTTTGTTTTAGCCATAAATAGTGTAAGACCTCTCCCTTGTTCTATTTCTTGATACGAAATTGAGGCATACACTTACATGCTGTATGCCTCATTTTCGTCTTCTATATTAATTCGTTTTAGCAGTCGTTTTTACGACAAATTCGCCATCTTCTACATCAAGAACGATATGGTGTCCTTTATGAATGTTACCTCTGAGCAGCTCTTCAGATAAACGATCCTCCACATGTTTTTGAATGGCTCTTCTGAGCGGGCGGGCACCATATTCAAGGTCCACGCCCTCTTCTGCGACTTTTGCTTTCGCAGCTTCCGTCAATTCAATAGAAAGATCCTGTTCTTTAAGACGTTTCGTTAATTGATCAGACATCAATGACACGATTTCAGCCAGATGTTTTTTCTCGAGTGAATGGAAGACGATAATTTCATCAATACGGTTGATGAATTCCGGTCTGAACGCACGTTTCAGCTCACCCATCACTTTATCCTTCATGTCTTTATGATTTTGCGTCTCATCCTGAACGTTGAAGCCGACATATTTGTTGCGTTTCAGCTCACTTGCTCCGACGTTTGACGTCATGATCAGAATCGTGTTGCGGAAATCAACTGTACGGCCTTTAGAATCAGTCAATCGTCCGTCCTCAAGTACTTGAAGGAGGATATTGAAGACGTCAGGGTGCGCTTTCTCAATCTCATCAAGAAGCACAACAGAGTATGGTTTTCTTCTTACCTTCTCTGTTAATTGGCCGCCCTCATCGTATCCCACATACCCTGGAGGTGAACCTACAAGTCTAGAAGTCGAGTGTTTTTCCATGTATTCAGACATATCAATTCTGATCATGGCTTCTTCATCACCGAAGATAGACTCAGCAAGTGCCCGTGCAAGCTCCGTTTTACCTACACCTGTAGGGCCTAAGAAAATGAATGAGCCGATTGGGCGTTTAGGGTCTTTTAGCCCTGCTCTTGCACGTCTGACCGCTTTAGCAACGGCTACAACAGCTTCATCTTGGCCGATGACACGGGAATGAAGAATGCTCTCCATATTAAGAAGCTTATCAGTTTCAGTTTGAGCGATTTTTGATACAGGCACCCCAGTCCAGCTGGATACAACCATCGCAATATCATCCACAGAAACCTCTGAGTTTTCCTGTCCCTGCTTCTCTTTCCATGATTTTTTCGTATCTTCCACTTGTTCACGCAAACGCTGTTCCGTATCACGCAAGGAAGCCGCTTTTTCAAACTCTTGGCTTTGCACCGCAGCATCCTTCTCTTTACGAACTTCATCAAGTTTCTGTTCAAGCTCTTTTAAATTAGGAGGCGTTGTAAAGGAACGCAATCTGACCTTTGAACCCGCTTCATCGATCAAGTCAATAGCTTTATCCGGAAGGAAACGGTCAGAGATATATCTGTCAGAAAGCTTAACCGCAGCCTCAATGGCTTCATCAGTGATAGAAACGCGGTGGTGGGCTTCATATCGGTCACGCAAGCCTTTTAGGATTTGAATGCTTTCGTCTACAGACGGCTGATCAACCTGGATTGGCTGAAAACGGCGTTCCAGAGCTGCATCTTTTTCAATATATTTACGGTACTCATCAAGAGTTGTCGCACCAATGCACTGAAGTTCTCCGCGAGCAAGTGAAGGTTTCAAAATGTTGGATGCATCAATGGCACCTTCTGCTCCGCCCGCTCCGATTAGTGTATGGAGCTCATCAATGAATAGAATGATATTTCCTGCCTGACGGATTTCATCCATCACTTTTTTCAAGCGGTCCTCAAATTCACCGCGATATTTCGTACCGGCAACAACTGTTCCCATGTCTAATGTCATAACGCGTTTATCCCGTAAAATTTCGGGAACTTCATTATTGATAATTTGCTGTGCAAGACCTTCTGCGATAGCCGTTTTCCCTACGCCCGGTTCCCCAATCAGAACAGGATTGTTTTTCGTTCTGCGGCTCAGCACTTCAATGACACGCTGAATTTCTTTGCTTCTGCCGATAACCGGATCAAGGCTGTCTTCCTTCGCAATCGCTGTTAAATCTCTTGCCAGGCTATCTAGTGTAGGCGTATTCGCATTGCTGTTTGTTCCAGCCGCTGATGAACCTGTTTCATTACTTCCAAGAAGCTGAAGCACTTGCTGTCTTGCTTTATTTAAGCTGACTCCGAGATTGTTAAGCACTCTCGCAGCCACACCTTCACCTTCGCGAATAAGTCCAAGAAGAATATGCTCTGTTCCCACATAAGAATGGCCGAGTTTTCTGGCCTCATCCATTGATAGCTCAATGACTTTTTTAGCTCTCGGAGTATAATGAATCGTTTGAGACATTTCCTGTCCGCGCCCAATTAAGCTCTCAACTTCTTTTTGGATTTTATCTGAACCAAGTCCAAGCGCTTGAAGTGCTTTAGCAGCGATGCCTTCTCCTTCTCGCACCAGTCCTAATAAAATATGCTCAGTGCCGATATTATTATGGCCTAAACGAAGTGCTTCTTCCTGTGCAAGCGCCAGTACCTTTTGAGCTCGTTCTGTAAATCTTCCAAACATCATATCGATTCATCCTCCTGTCTATTCCCATTCATTTCTAAGTGAAGCCGTTCTCTGATAAGAGCCGCTCTTCGTATATCTCTTTCGTTCGGACGCAAAGCGCCTCCCGAGTACTGCTGTAAAAATCCCGGCTGTGTTAAAATCATCAGTTCATTAAGTATATTGCTTGAAAGTCCTTTTATAATGCCTAGGTCTATACCCAACCGAACATCTGAAAGACACTTTGCAGTTTCTTTCGATTCTATCATTCGGCAATTGGACAAGACTCCATAGGATCGATACACACGATCCTCAAGCTCAATCTTAGAGGTTTGGTAAAGCGCTTCTCGGGCAGATCGTTCCTGTTCAATCAGTTGGGCAGCTACGCTGTTAAGGTCATCGACAATATCCTGCTCCGACTTTCCAAGCGTGATTTGATTTGAAATTTGAAAGATATTTCCTACTGCTTCGCTGCCTTCCCCATAAATTCCTCTAACAACTAAGCCTAATTGATTAATAGCCGGTATAATTCGATTTATTTGCCTAGTTAAAACCAGTGCCGGAAGATGCATCATGACTGAAGCCCTTAAGCCCGTACCTACATTTGTAGGACAGCTGGTTAAGTAACCTCTTTGCTCACTAAATGCATAATCAACCTTTTCCTCAATCCAGTCATCAACTTGGTTTGCGGCTTTCATTGCTTGCGGAAGCTGAAATCCTGGGAAAAGACACTGAATTCTTATGTGGTCCTCCTCATTCAACATGACGCTTACTTCCTCATTTTCAGAAAGCAAACAGCCGCCAAAAGGAGACTCTGTCAAATTAGGGCTGATGAGATGCTTTTCAACAAGCACCCGTTTTTCTAAAGGCTGTGCGTCGTTCATTCTGATCAAAAGGAATTTGCCGACACCGGGAATTTCTTGTTCTGAAAACTGTTCTTCAAACTGTTGTAAGATGGATGAGGCTTCTTCATTGGAATATCGCGTAGGGAACCGAATATTTTCAAAGTTCCTAGCTAAACGTATGCGGCTGCTGAGTACAATGTCACTTTCAGGGCCTTTCTGCTTCATCCAACTGCTTAATGCGTCCTGAATAAAATGCTTTAGCGACATTACCCCTGTTCCTCCTCACTATCTGTACTTTTGAGTGACTGTTCTAATGAACG
>NZ_CP060193.1:4045000-4047500 GCF_014250375.1 Bacillus sp. PAMC26543
CCCGAAGGGGACGTCCTATCTCTAGGATTGTCAGAGGATGTCAAGACCTGGTAAGGTTCTTCGCGTTGCTTCGAATTAAACCACATGCTCCACCGCTTGTGCGGGCCCCCGTCAATTCCTTTGAGTTTCAGTCTTGCGACCGTACTCCCCAGGCGGAGTGCTTAATGCGTTAGCTGCAGCACTAAGGGGCGGAAACCCCCTAACACTTAGCACTCATCGTTTACGGCGTGGACTACCAGGGTATCTAATCCTGTTCGCTCCCCACGCTTTCGCTCCTCAGCGTCAGTTACAGACCAGAGAGTCGCCTTCGCCACTGGTGTTCCTCCACATCTCTACGCATTTCACCGCTACACGTGGAATTCCACTCTCCTCTTCTGCACTCAAGTTCCCCAGTTTCCAATGACCCTCCCCGGTTGAGCCGGGGGCTTTCACATCAGACTTAAGGAACCGCCTGCGAGCCCTTTACGCCCAATAATTCCGGACAACGCTTGCCACCTACGTATTACCGCGGCTGCTGGCACGTAGTTAGCCGTGGCTTTCTGGTTAGGTACCGTCAAGGTACCGCCCTATTTGAACGGTACTTGTTCTTCCCTAACAACAGAGCTTTACGATCCGAAAACCTTCATCACTCACGCGGCGTTGCTCCGTCAGACTTTCGTCCATTGCGGAAGATTCCCTACTGCTGCCTCCCGTAGGAGTCTGGGCCGTGTCTCAGTCCCAGTGTGGCCGATCACCCTCTCAGGTCGGCTACGCATCGTTGCCTTGGTGAGCCATTACCTCACCAACTAGCTAATGCGCCGCGGGTCCATCTGTAAGTGGTAGCCGAAGCCACCTTTTATGTTTGAACCATGCGGTTCAAACAAGCATCCGGTATTAGCCCCGGTTTCCCGGAGTTATCCCAGTCTTACAGGCAGGTTACCCACGTGTTACTCACCCGTCCGCCGCTAACATCAGGGAGCAAGCTCCCATCTGTCCGCTCGACTTGCATGTATTAGGCACGCCGCCAGCGTTCGTCCTGAGCCAGGATCAAACTCTCCGATAAAGTAGTTTGACTGACTACGCACATCACTGTGCGATTTTATAATAAAACTTGAATTAACAGGTACGTTTTGTCTTGTTTAGTTTTCAAAGATCATTTTGTTATCGCTTTGTTAAAGCAACTTTATTAGTATACAATGTCGCTTTTTCAAAGTCAACAACATTTTTTAAATCTTTTTTGGTGGAGCCTAGCGGGATCGAACCGCTGACCTCCTGCGTGCAAAGCAGGCGCTCTCCCAGCTGAGCTAAGGCCCCGTAAAAATGGTCGGGAAGACAGGATTCGAACCTGCGACCCCATGGTCCCAAACCATGTGCTCTACCAAGCTGAGCTACTTCCCGATTTCCCATATTGATAAAATATATGGCGCGCCCGAGAGGAGTCGAACCCCTAACCTTTTGATCCGTAGTCAAACGCTCTATCCAATTGAGCTACGGGCGCAAATTATAATGCCGAGGGCCGGACTTGAACCGGCACGGTAGTCACCTACCGCAGGATTTTAAGTCCTGTGTGTCTGCCAATTCCACCACCCCGGCGTGGATGGTATAGTTGGAGCGGAAGACGGGATTCGAACCCGCGACCCCCACCTTGGCAAGGTGGTGTTCTACCACTGAACTACTTCCGCAGACAGGATGTCCAGTTTTTATAAATGTCATCCTATATAATGCGGGTGAAGGGACTTGAACCCCCACGTCATAAAGACACTAGATCCTAAGTCTAGCGCGTCTGCCAATTCCGCCACACCCGCTTGAAAATGGTGAGCCATGAAGGACTCGAACCTTCGACCCTCTGATTAAAAGTCAGATGCTCTACCAACTGAGCTAATGGCTCTTCTTACAAGAGACTTGAATATTATATCATATAAAAGTGGTGCCGGCAAGAGGACTTGAACCCCCAACCTACTGATTACAAGTCAGTTGCTCTACCAATTGAGCTACACCGGCAAATGGTGGAGGATGACGGGCTCGAACCGCCGACCCTCTGCTTGTAAGGCAGATGCTCTCCCAGCTGAGCTAATCCTCCCTAATTGCACTAACGTGCAATTGCTTGGCGGCGTCCTACTCTCACAGGGGGAAACCCCCGACTACCATCGGCGCTGAAGAGCTTAACTTCCGTGTTCGGCATGGGAACGGGTGTGACCTCTTCGCTATCGCCACCAAACAATTGAGAGTGTTCTCTCAAAACTAGATAACAGGTGTGACATCATTAGAAATTAGGTTAAGTCCTCGATCGATTAGTATCTGTCAGCTCCATGTGTCGCCACACTTCCACCTCAGACCTATCAACCTGATCATCTTTCAGGGATCTTACTTCCTTGCGGAATGGGAAATCTCATCTTGAGGGGGGCTTCATGCTTAGATGCTTTCAGCACTTATCCCGTCCGCACATAGCTACCCAGCGATGCCCTTGGCAGAACAACTGGTACACCAGCGGTGCGTCCATCCCGGTCCTCTCGTACTAAGG
>NZ_CP060193.1:4050000-4101852 GCF_014250375.1 Bacillus sp. PAMC26543
TCTCATATCCTATGAATTCAGATATGGATACCACTCCATTACGAGTGGTGGGTTTCCCCATTCGGAAATCTCCGGATCAAAGCTTGCTTACAGCTCCCCGAAGCATATCGGTGTTCGTCCCGTCCTTCATCGGCTCCTAGTGCCAAGGCATCCACCGTGCGCCCTTTCTAACTTAACCGTTAAAAAGAATCACTATGTGATATCTTGTGTTACTAATTGAATGTGATGTCTACTGTTATCTAGTTTTCAAAGAACACGTTTCGAAGGAATGATCCTTCAAAACTAAACAAGACAGGGAACGTTCTGTTTATAAGACCCAAGGTCTTATATTCCGTAAATATCCTTAGAAAGGAGGTGATCCAGCCGCACCTTCCGATACGGCTACCTTGTTACGACTTCACCCCAATCATCTGTCCCACCTTCGGCGGCTGGCTCCATAAAGGTTACCTCACCGACTTCGGGTGTTACAAACTCTCGTGGTGTGACGGGCGGTGTGTACAAGGCCCGGGAACGTATTCACCGCGGCATGCTGATCCGCGATTACTAGCGATTCCAGCTTCACGCAGTCGAGTTGCAGACTGCGATCCGAACTGAGAACAGATTTGTGGGATTGGCTTAACCTCGCGGTTTCGCTGCCCTTTGTTCTGTCCATTGTAGCACGTGTGTAGCCCAGGTCATAAGGGGCATGATGATTTGACGTCATCCCCACCTTCCTCCGGTTTGTCACCGGCAGTCACCTTAGAGTGCCCAACTGAATGCTGGCAACTAAGATCAAGGGTTGCGCTCGTTGCGGGACTTAACCCAACATCTCACGACACGAGCTGACGACAACCATGCACCACCTGTCACTCTGCCCCCGAAGGGGACGTCCTATCTCTAGGATTGTCAGAGGATGTCAAGACCTGGTAAGGTTCTTCGCGTTGCTTCGAATTAAACCACATGCTCCACCGCTTGTGCGGGCCCCCGTCAATTCCTTTGAGTTTCAGTCTTGCGACCGTACTCCCCAGGCGGAGTGCTTAATGCGTTAGCTGCAGCACTAAGGGGCGGAAACCCCCTAACACTTAGCACTCATCGTTTACGGCGTGGACTACCAGGGTATCTAATCCTGTTCGCTCCCCACGCTTTCGCTCCTCAGCGTCAGTTACAGACCAGAGAGTCGCCTTCGCCACTGGTGTTCCTCCACATCTCTACGCATTTCACCGCTACACGTGGAATTCCACTCTCCTCTTCTGCACTCAAGTTCCCCAGTTTCCAATGACCCTCCCCGGTTGAGCCGGGGGCTTTCACATCAGACTTAAGGAACCGCCTGCGAGCCCTTTACGCCCAATAATTCCGGACAACGCTTGCCACCTACGTATTACCGCGGCTGCTGGCACGTAGTTAGCCGTGGCTTTCTGGTTAGGTACCGTCAAGGTACCGCCCTATTTGAACGGTACTTGTTCTTCCCTAACAACAGAGCTTTACGATCCGAAAACCTTCATCACTCACGCGGCGTTGCTCCGTCAGACTTTCGTCCATTGCGGAAGATTCCCTACTGCTGCCTCCCGTAGGAGTCTGGGCCGTGTCTCAGTCCCAGTGTGGCCGATCACCCTCTCAGGTCGGCTACGCATCGTTGCCTTGGTGAGCCATTACCTCACCAACTAGCTAATGCGCCGCGGGTCCATCTGTAAGTGGTAGCCGAAGCCACCTTTTATGTTTGAACCATGCGGTTCAAACAAGCATCCGGTATTAGCCCCGGTTTCCCGGAGTTATCCCAGTCTTACAGGCAGGTTACCCACGTGTTACTCACCCGTCCGCCGCTAACATCAGGGAGCAAGCTCCCATCTGTCCGCTCGACTTGCATGTATTAGGCACGCCGCCAGCGTTCGTCCTGAGCCAGGATCAAACTCTCCGATAAAGTAGTTTGACTGACTACGCACATCACTGTGCGATTTTATAATAAAACTTGAATTAACAGGTACGTTTTGTCTTGTTTAGTTTTCAAAGATCATTTTGTCACTTCGTTTAAGCGACTTTATTATTATAACTCGTTGACTTATTGAAGTCAATAACTTTTTTGAAGTTATTTTTTTGTCATCGCCTTGTTTAGCGGCAACGAATAATAATATACCACCTTGTAAATAATAGTGCAATAGTTTTTTGAAGAAAAAACTAAGGAATTATAAAAGAGCGTCATCCTTCTATTAGAAAGGTTGACGCTCTTTTAAATTAGCGCTGTCTCATTTGCGGGAATAACAGTACATCTCGGATCGAAGGAGCATTCGTAAGCAGCATGACCAGGCGATCGATCCCGATGCCTAAGCCTCCTGTTGGCGGCATGCCATACTCCAGGGCTTCAACGAAGTCTTCATCCATTAAATGAGCTTCATCATTACCCTCTTCTCGTTCTTTTAATTGGGCTTCAAAACGTTCTCTTTGATCAATAGGATCATTTAGCTCTGTGAATGCATTTGCGTGCTCACGGCCTACGATAAACAGTTCAAAACGGTCTGTGAAGCGTGGATCCTCTGGATTTTTCTTAGCAAGAGGAGAAATTTCTACTGGATGTCCATAAATAAACGTTGGCTGGATAAGCGTTTCCTCGATTTTTTGTTCGAAGAATTCGTTTATAATATGGCCCACTGTCATAGAGTCTTTAATCTCTACACCATGCTCTTTTGCATATTCACGGGCTTGCTTAACAGTTACATCTTCCCAGAAGTCAACGCCTGTCGCTTCTTTGACTGCGTCAACCATATGGATTCTTTTCCACTCAGGTTTCAGTTCGATTTGCTCTTCCCCGTATTGGATTGTCGTCGTGCCAAGTACTTCTTGCGCGATATGAGCGACAAGGTTTTCAGTTAAGCTCATGATATCTTTATAGTCAGCATACGCTTCATATAATTCAATCATTGTAAATTCAGGGTTATGGCGTGTAGAGACGCCTTCATTACGGAAAACACGGCCGATTTCATATACTTTTTCTAAACCGCCGACAATCAAGCGTTTCAGATGCAGTTCAATCGCAATACGCATGTAGAGCGGAATATCTAAAGCATTATGATGGGTAATGAACGGACGCGCGGAGGCTCCCCCTGGAATGCTGTGCATAGTTGGTGTTTCTACTTCTAAGTATCCATGATCATCAAGGTATCTTCTCATCGCTTGAATGATCTTGCTGCGTGTAATGAACGTATGTTTGCTGTCTGGATTTACGATAAGATCCAAGTAGCGTTGACGGTAGCGCTGCTCAACGTCTTTTAAACCATGGTATTTATCCGGCAGCGGACGAAGCGCTTTTGTCAGCAAATCAAATGATGTTGCTTTTACAGACAGTTCGCCTACATTTGTTTTGAACACTTTTCCGGTTACGCCGATAAGGTCGCCAAGGTCGGAAGATTTGAAGATTTCATATTGGTCGTCACCGACACTGTCTTTTCTTACGTAGATTTGAATTTGACCTTCTAAATCCTGAAGGTGCGCGAAGCCGGCTTTTCCTTTGCCGCGTTTTGTCATCATACGGCCTGCGATTGTCACTTCAATCGCTTTTTCTTCTAACTCTTCTTTCGTTAGATTTTGATATGCCGCAATAATTTGCTCAGATTGATGAGTTCTTTCAAAACGTGCGCCGAATGGATCTATACCGTTTTCTCTCATCTGATTCATTTTGTCGCGTCTGACTTGCAGCTGGTCGTTCAATTCTTCATGATTATGCTCTTCTTGACTCATTGTTATCACTCCATTACAGATATTGTTTCATGAAAAAAGCAGAAAAACTGCCAGCGTAAAACTGGCAGTGAGCAGCAAATAGAGGTGAGTGTTATCCTACTTTTGCGTCTTGAAGCTCTTTTGCCTCAACTTCAACAGTAAATGCATCTAAAAGCTGTACAAGCTCTTCTCTTGTCTCGCAATGATTGATTCCATTACGAACCTCCGCATTGCCTCTTATGCCTTTCAGATACCATGCAGCGTGTTTTCTCATTTCTCTTACCGCTACATTTTCACCTTTTAAGTTAATCAGGCGGTCAAGATGCAGTTTGCATACCGCCATTTTTTCGCGTACTTGCGGCTCTTCTTTTAATTCACCTGTTTCAAGGTATTGAACCGTACGGTAAATCATCCACGGATTGCCTAACGCGGCACGGCCGATCATGACCCCGTCTACTCCTGTTTCATCAAGCATACGCTTAGCATCCTGCGGCGTCTTGACATCGCCGTTCCCGATAACCGGAATCGATACAGATTGTTTTACTTCTTTGATAATATCCCAGTTTGCAGTTCCTTCGTACATCTGCACTCTTGTACGGCCGTGAAGCGCAACTGCTTTTCCGCCCGCACGCTCGACAGCCTGTGCGTTTTTCACCGCGAAAATATGGTCTTCATCCCAGCCCATTCTCATTTTCACTGTGACTGGTTTATCGACGGCATCCACTACTGCAGAAACCATTTCATAAATCTTATCGGGATCGAGAAGCCATTTTGCTCCCGCATCACATTTTGTAATCTTTGGTACTGGGCATCCCATGTTAATATCAATGATATCAGCAGTTGTGTTCTGGTCTACAAACTTCGCCGCTTCCACAAGGGTTTCCTTTTTTCCTCCGAAGATTTGAAGGCTGAGCGGTTTTTCACGTTCATCAATGTAAAGCATACCCATTGTTTTGGCATTGTTGTAAAGGATCGCTTTGTCACTGATCATTTCAGCGCAGACCAATCCGGCTCCGAATTCCTTTACAGTCAATCTGAATGCTGAGTTGCAGACACCAGCCATAGGGGCCAGCACAACCCGGTTTTTTAATTGAATATCACCGATTTTAAACATTTTTCCCCTCCTTTCATTTGTTATTATTTTCTGGCGGCGCTAATTCGTCCGCGCTTATATTTAAAACATCTGCTGCACTTTGAATGATGGCAGCTGACGGCAATCGGTTTCCGCGTTCAATTTCGCCGAGAATAGAAACTGATATACCTAACGCTTTCGCAAATCCTTCTTGAGTATAACCTTTCAGCTTTCTGAATGCACGAATTCGTCTACCCCAGATTTCTGCTTCCATACTCTTACACCTTCTTGGTCGGTTTCCGCGCTTTTTGCCTCTTTTTCAACCCGCGTGCATATTTCCGCAAGCGGTGCAAGGACAAATAAACGCTCATACATTCTCGGATGCGGAACAATTAGTTGCTCTGTTTCAATATTTTCACGATTAAACAGTAAAATGTCAAGGTCTGCCGTCCGCGGCCCCCATCTGACTTCTCTCGTCCTGCCCAATTCATTTTCTATATGCTGCGTGAGCTCCAGGAGCTGAAACGGATTCAGCGACGTCTCGATTTCAACTGCCATATTTAAAAATTCATCTTGAGCTTCGTATCCGACTGGGTCTGTTTCGTAAATAGAAGACACTTTTGTGACTGTCACTGCCTCATGTTGATGCAGCATCGCCACCGCTCGCCGTAAATACGTTTCTCTATCTCCAATATTAGATCCAAGTGCTATATAAGCTGTATTGTTCATGATTTTTTTCTCGTGATTTCTATTGCTACTGATTTATAGTGGCCGGGAATTGGCGGATCTGGCTTAATCACTTTTACAGTACATTGCTGCACCTGATGAAATTTCTTCAGGACAGTGTCCGCAATACGTTCTGCCAGTGTTTCCACTAGTTTCACAGGCTCACCTTCGACGATATCTTTACATACGTGGTAAAGCTCGGCATAGTTAATGGTTTGCTCAAGGTCGTCTGTTTGTCCCGCTTTGCTTAAATCTAATTCTGCGGTTAAATCGACTTTAAAACGCTGTCCGAGCTTGTTCTCCTCTTTTAACACACCGTGGTAGCCGTAAAACTCCATGCCTTCTACGTAGACTTTATCCATGATGCATCCCTCCCTTGTTCAGCATTGCATCCATCATTTTCGCCATTCTGGCTATTTGTTTTACATCATGGACTCTCACAATGTCACAGCCTTTTTGAATGCCTAGACACACGGTTGCGCCTGTGCCCTCAGCCCGCTCCTCAGGCGGAAGATCCAGGACACGGCCGATAAATCTTTTCCGGGAGGTTGCAAGAAGAACCGGATAGCCAAGTCCGCTGAAAACTTCAAGTTTGTTCATGACTGCCAGATTATCGTGATAGTCCTTCGCAAAACCAATGCCGGGATCGAGGATAATGTTCTTTTCCTCTACACCTGCTTCAACAGCAATCTTTACACTTTCCATTAAGTCCGACAGCATATCCGGTATTAAGTCGTTGTAGTTTCTCTCTTTGCGGTTATGCATGAGAACGATCGGAACATTGTGTTCAGCTGCGACAGAAGCCATTTTCGGGTCATACTTTGCTCCCCAAATATCATTGATGATTGAAGCGCCGGCTTTAACAGCTTCATCTGCGACAGAAGCCTTGTACGTATCTACAGAGATCGGCACTGCGAGCTCTTTTGTAATCCGCTCAATCACAGGAATCACTCTGGACATTTCTTCGTCCTCGGACACATATTCGGCGCCGGGTCTTGTCGATTCGCCTCCGATATCAATGATATGCGCACCGTCATCAATCATCTCTTTCGCATGCAACAGGGCATTGTCCAGGCTGTCATATTTTCCGCCATCCGAGAAAGAGTCAGGCGTTACGTTTAAAATACCCATCACCAGCGTCTTTTCTCGATATGATAATGCGCTGGGTTTGGTATGGATTACTTGTGTTTGGTCTATCGTTTGCCGCGCCATTCTCTTCCTCCCTGTCATGAATTCATGTTCTTTATTTCTTGGTGGTATAGCGTTTGTAAAGCGGAAGTTATTTCTCCGTTTTGGCCCGGATAGTTCACTTCTTCTATTTTAGAAAACGGAATGATCTCAAGAACCGAGTTGGTCATCCATGCTTCATCTGCCGTCAAAAGGGCTTCAAGCTGGTAGCGGCCTGTTTTGACATCCATCCCTATTTTCTTTGCGTTCTCCATGACAAAACGTCTCGTGACGCCGTCAAGAATTCCGGTATCAAGTGATGGTGTATAGATAGATCTGCCTTTTCTCCAGAAGACATTTGAAATGATGCCCTCTGCTACAGCGCAATCCTCCGTTAAAAAGATCCCTTCAAACCGCGGATCATTTCCGATCTCCCGTTTCGCATACATATTATTTAAATAGTGATGTGATTTTAACCGGAACGGCCCCTCCGGTGTGTTTCTCCGTATCGATAAAACCTTTCCTTCCTTTTGCAAAGGAAGACTTTCTGGTTTTAGCTGGTTAACAAAACATAAGACAGTCGGGTTATCGTAAGTTTGAGCAGCGAAACCTTTATCACTGATGCCGGCTGATATGTTCAGCCTGACGCGGGCATTACCGTCTTTGATATCATTCAGCCCGAGCAGCTTGTCCAGCATTTCAATCATCTCTTGTTTTGTCACAGTGTATTCGATTTGCAGATCCTTAAGTGCGCGTT
Organism: Bacillus sp. PAMC26543; assembly: GCF_014250375.1. Classification (NCBI taxonomy): domain Bacteria; kingdom Bacillati; phylum Bacillota; class Bacilli; order Caryophanales; family Bacillaceae; genus Bacillus; species Bacillus sp. PAMC26543. The sequence goes on from NZ_CP060193.1 coordinate 4,057,410, forward strand.
CAAGCCGTTCTATATGCCAATCAAGCAGGAACGGCCGGCCTTCATAAAGCCTGAAGGTCTCAAACACACCGATCCCATATAAAAAACCATGGTCAAAAGGAGAAAGAACTGCATCTTTCTCCTCTATAAATCGGCCGTTTACATATATCATCACGCAATGACTTCCTTGCGGTACGTTTCAATAAAATTTCTGAGCATTTCTTTTCCAAAGGAAGTCATAATAGACTCTGGATGAAATTGAACGCCTTCTATCGGAAGATCATTGTGCCGAATAGCCATGATTTCTCCTTCTTTTGTTTGTGCGGTTACTGTGAAACAGCTTGGCAGCGTCTCAGGTTTTACGATCAGTGAGTGGTATCGTGTCGCCACAAGCGGGTTTTGCAAACCTTTAAAGATCGTCTTGCCGTCATGCTCGATTTCTGAGGTTTTTCCGTGCATCAGCCGCTCTGCTCTGACCACGTCTCCGCCAAACACCTGTGCGATAGACTGATGTCCGAGACACACGCCAAAAATGGGAATTTTGCCTGCGAAGTATTTAATTGCTTCAAGGCTGATTCCAGCTTCATCAGGACTGCACGGTCCGGGTGAAATCATTAAGAAATCCGGTGACAGCTCTTCAATTTGCTCTATTGTGATATCGTCATTGCGTTTTACAATCAGCTCTTCTCCAAGCTCGCCCAAATACTGCACTAAGTTGTACGTGAAAGAATCATAGTTATCAATCATTAAAATCATTTCTCCGCTCACCTCATCTAATTTTTGTCTCTGCTTCGCTCAGCTCTAACGCCTTTTGCATCGCAAAAGCTTTTTTGAATGATTCTCTGTATTCATGCTTAGGAACAGAATCAATCACAACTCCTGCTCCGGATTGCATAAACGCCTGCCCTCCGGCTGCATAAATGGTTCGGATCACGATATTAAACTGAAGATCCTGATTATACCCAAACCACCCTATAGATCCAGTATAAAGCCCACGGCGTGTCGGCTCAAGTTCTTCTATAATTTCCATTGTCCTTACTTTAGGAGCACCTGTAATCGTTCCTCCAGGAAATACAGCATGAATAATATCTACAGCGTCGTATCCATCCTGCAGTTCACCTTGGACATTAGACACAATGTGCATGACGTGGGAGTATTTTTCAATTGCCATGAATTCATTAACCCGCACTGATCCGTAACGGGAAACTCTGCCCAGATCATTTCGTTCTAGATCAACCAGCATGACATGCTCAGCGCGTTCTTTTTCATTATGGATTAATTCATTTGCGAGCGCTTCGTCTTCCTCATCCGTTTTCCCTCTGGAACGAGTGCCCGCGATCGGTCTTGTCTCTAACAGTTTGCCCTTTTTGCTGACAAGAAGTTCAGGAGATCCGCAAATAATTTGGAAATCTGGTGTTTCTAAATATGCCATATATGGAGAAGGATTCACTTCTCTCAGTTTTTTGTAGATCTCATACGGGTGAGCAGACAGCGGCTGCGACTGCCTGATCGATAGATTGACTTGAAAAACATCTCCGCTGGCAATGTATTGCTTGATTTTCTCTACAGCCTGAGAAAAGCCTTCTTCAGTAAAAGGCGCTGCAAAGGAACCGTCAGCTGTATATGTCATCTCTTGTAACGGCTCACCGGGAAGCTCAGTCAGCCACATATGTTCGAGCTGGGACAGCTTTTCGTCCGCTGATTCGTTCTCATCATTCACATGAGTGACCAGCCAAAGAGCCTGTTCTTCATGGTCATAGACGGCGATATCATCAAAGACAAGAAAATAGATATCAGGTGTCTCCAGGTCATCTAATGAGAGCATTTTAAAATTTTCAATGTAGCGTGCGTAATCATAGCTAAGAAAGCCGATTGCTCCCCCTTGAAAATCAGGCAATTCTTCATCCGTTTCTGTTTCCAGCGTTTTAAACCAACTGTGGAAGGCGCGTAATGGGTCACCCTCTTTAAACAGTGTCTCATCCCCATGCTTAATGGTTGTAATTCCGTCTTTTCCCTTGACAGCCGCAATTGGATCAAGACCGGCTATACTGTATCTGCCGCCTCTTGCACTTTCAAGAAGCACGTGCTGTTTTCTGAATTGTGAAAGTTTCTCATATTGTTGCAAGAATGAATCTTTTTGAAAAGGTACTTTTCTGCCTGCCGGTCTGCGTTGTGCCATTTATATCATTCCTCTGTTTTCTTTTTCTGCTTTTTTTATTGTAAAGCAATATCATGAGTGAAAAAAGTGAATTTCTCTTCCAAGGATAAGATTCGTCGCGGACACGGCATATTTGATGCACAAATAAAAAAACTCCCGGGCACCGGGAGTTTTTTCGAGCTTTTTAATCGAATTGATACAGCGGCGTACTCAAATAACGTTCGCCGTTACTCGGAATGATAGCTAATACTTTTTTGCCCTTTCCGAGTTTTTTCGCTACTTCAATAGCAGCATAAATGGCCGCACCTGATGAGATGCCTCCGAGAATTCCTTCTTCACGTGCAGCTCTGCGTGCATATTCAAATGCTTCTTCATTCTTCACAGGGAAAATTTCATCGTATACTTCAGTGTTTAAGATGTCGGGCACAAAGCCAGCTCCGATTCCCTGAATTTTGTGAGGGCCTGGTTTTCCTCCTGAAAGCACTGGGGAATCTGACGGTTCAACAGCGTAGATTTTGACGGAAGGATATGCTTCCTTCAAGACTTCACCCGCTCCTGTAATCGTTCCGCCTGTTCCGATTCCGGCTACAAATGCATCAAGCTGGTCATCACCGAATTGCTCAACGATTTCTTTACCTGTTGTTTGGCGATGGATTTCAGGGTTCGATGGATTGTTAAACTGCTGCGGCACGAAGTATCCGTGTTTTTCAGCAAGCTCCTCCGCTTTCTTAATGGCGCCTTTCATGCCTTCCGCACCCGGAGTCAGCACAAGCTCAGCACCATATGCGCGAAGAAGGTTGCGGCGCTCCATGCTCATTGTGTCAGGCATAACCAAAATCGCTTTTAAACCTTTAGCAGCAGCAACCATTGCCAGCCCGATTCCTGTATTTCCGCTTGTCGGTTCAATGATTGTATCGCCAGCTTTTAATTTCCCTTCTTTTTCAGCCGCTTCAATCATCGCTAAACCGATACGGTCTTTTACACTGCTTCCAGGGTTCATGTATTCAAGCTTCAAATATACATCCGCACTGTTTTCATCAACAAGGCGATTTAATTTAACGATTGGCGTATTCCCAATTAATTCAGTAATGGAGTTTGCTACACGTACCATTCTCGACACCTCAATTTCCGACTATTTGTATTGGTATTATGTATATAATCTATCAATTTCAAAATTTTTTGTCAATCATTTAGTACTTTTTTCCCCATAGAACCAAGACACGTCAGCTTCTTTCCAAAGCGATTTTACAGTTGCTTTATCACCTAACTGATCCATTGCGATCTGGCGTTTAATCTGATTCTTCACTTCATCATATGAGAACGTTCTCGCATTTAACTTTTCTTTCAGTTGAATAATCGCATAGCCGTTGTTTACCTTTATCGGTTCGTTTGACCATTCATCTTGTTTTAGTGTCTTTGCTTCTTCAATGTATGATGACGGAATGTTGTCTGATGCCTCGGTGACAAACCCTAAATCTCCCCCGTACGGTGACGTATACCTGTCTGTGGACCGTTCCGCCGCAACAGCTTCAAAGCTCGAGCCGCCTTCAAGCTCTTTTAAAACTTGTTTGGCTTCCTCTTCATCCTTTACAACAATATGCCGAATACGATACGAATCATCAAACTGATACAGTTCTTTATTTTGATTATAAAATGATTTCATTTCTGTCTTTGAAATATCAATATCCTTTGTTAATAATTCCTCAAGAAGAATATTATAGCGAATTTGGTCTTTCCACTCTTTTTCAGTTGTATGCTCGTCTTCGTAAAATGAATTATTCACCGCCTTAATCAGCAGAAATTCCCGATCAATTTCACTTTTAGATACTTTGAGATTGTTCTTTTTGGCAAGCTGCTCTACCACTCGGACATTGATCATATCTTCAAGTGTTGATTTTCCGTATTCATCTTCCATTTCCTTCAGCCATTCTTCTCTTGTTACGCTTTTGCCTCCAATAGTAGCAATGGACTCGTCGGACGGGGAAGCACTGGCTTGAGATTTCGTCAGTGTATATGCCACTGCGATACAGCATACCAGCAGCGCGCCCCAAATGATTGTCCAGATTGTTCTTGATTTCAAATTTACTGTCAGCCCCTTTTCTTAAATTCAAAAAACCCGCTAAAGAGCTTAGCGGGTCGTTTGGTCTCGAAGCTCTTCCAGCTCTTCTTTTGTAAATAAGTACTTTTCATTACAAAAATGGCATACTGCTTCGGCTTGTCCATCTTCTTCTATCATATCTTGAATTTCTTTTTTGCCTAGTCCTAAAACGGCTGTTTCAAAACGCTCTTTTGAACAAGGGCAATGGAATTTAACAGGCATGGTTTCCAAAATCTCAGGCTTTTCTCCTAAGACTTCTTCCAAAATTTCTTCCGGTGTAAGCCCTTTTTGAATCAGTTTAGAAATAGGTTCTACTACAGATAAACGCTGTTCAATTTTTGTGATGGTTTCATCATCTGTTCCCGGAAGGAGCTGAAGAATGAAACCTCCTGCCGCCAAAATGGTGTTGTCTGGGTTAACAAGCACGCCGACACCTACAGAAGAAGGAACCTGCTCCGATGATACAAGATAGTACGTAAAATCTTCCCCCAGTTCTCCGGAAACGATTTCTACTTGCCCTGTGAAGAACTCGCGCAGGCCTAAATCTTTTACAACACTTAATGTTCCATCTGTTCCGACAGCGCGTCTGACATCCAGCTTGCCGTGTTCATTCAAGTCAAAATGAACATGCGGGTTTGAGACATATGCCCTGACTTCCCCTTTAGCATTTGCATCAGCAACAATCGCGCCGATTGGCCCGCCGCCTTCCACTTTCACTGTCAGCTTATCATCACCTTTCAGCATAGAACCAAGCATTAGTGAAGCTGTCATTGTACGGCCCAGTGCAGCGGATGCTGTCGGCCATGTATCATGCCGTCTCTGTCCTTCATTCACCATATCAGTCGTTTTTGCAGCATATGCGCGAACTTTTCCGTCATACGCCAGCGCTTTTACTAAATAATCCATTGCAAAACCTCCTATACACTTCCCACGCGGTTTCGTTCATAAATCAATTCCAGCCCTTTTAGGGTTAAGAATGGATCAACGATGTCTATACAATCTGATTCGTTTGCGATTAATGGCGCAAGACCGCCTGTCGCAATGACTTTCGGTTCTTGTTTTGCCTGCCATTTCATTCGTTTTACGATTCCTTCCACTTGGCCGACATAGCCAAATAAAATCCCTGATTGCATCGCGCTTACAGTGCTTTTTCCGATAATATTGTCAGGCCGGGCGATTTCAATACGCGGAAGCTTCGCCGCACGCGAGTACAGCGCCTCAGTCGAAATTGTAATTCCAGGCGCAATCGCTCCGCCCATATATTGTTTGTTTTCATCGATATAACAGTACGTTGTAGCTGTACCGAAATCAACAACAATCAAAGGATTGCCGTACAAGTGAATGGCCGCAACAGCATTTACGATTCTGTCAGCGCCTACTTCTTTCGGATTGTCGTACTTTATATTTAAACCGGTTTTCATACCAGGACCGACAATTTGCGGTTCGATATGAAAGTATTTTGTGCACATTCTCTCTAACGCAAACATGATTGGCGGCACAACTGAAGAAATAATAATGCCTTCTATTTGTTCAAACATGAGACCTGAATGATCAAATAAAGAGCGCAGAATCATCCCAAACTCATCTTCTGTTTTATGCCTGCTTGTTTCTATACGCCAGTGATATTCTAATTCACCCTCATGATATACACCAAGTACAGTATTGGTGTTCCCCACATCAATAACAAGTAACAACCTCTATCACCACTTTTGAATAGTTTCTCTATCATTACTTTTACAAACATTCTACAATACCATACACGATCGGCGACTCATTTGTAAACAAATCGATACCATAATTGGATGATTGAAAAGGCGGCAGCAGAGGCGGGATTCACATAAAAAAACTGCCAGCGTCAGCCGGCAGTTTTTATCAGAAAGCGTTACTCTTTCGTATCGTCTTTCTTTTCTTCTTCTGTTTTTGACAGAATGTTTACTTTGACATCATCGTTCTTCTCATCATCAGAGAACTTACGCTCAGGCAATGTTCCGTGATCGACAAGATGTTTGATTTGTTCAGCATCCAGTGTTTCAACTTCCAGAAGCGTCTGAGCAATCAATTCAAGCTTGTCACGATTTTCTGTCAGGATTGTTTTCGCACGCTCGTAACACTCTTTGATAATGCGCTGAATTTCCTGATCAATTTCGTAGGCAATTTGATCACTGTAGTTTTGTTCGTTGTTGAAATCACGGCCTAAGAATACCTGGCCACCCTGAGACTGTCCAAATTGCAGCGGTCCCAGTTTTTCTGACATACCGAATTCTGTAACCATTCGTCTTGCAATATTTGTCGCACGCTGGAAGTCATTGTGCGCTCCTGTGCTGACTTCGCCAAAGATAATTTCTTCAGCAACACGTCCGCCCAAGAGACCGACAATTTTATCAAGCAGCTCCGGCTTTGTCTGGAAGTAACGGTCTTCTCTTGGAAGCATAACTGCATAACCGCCAGCCTGGCCCCGAGGAACAATCGTTACTTTATGAACCATATCAGCCTCATCTAAAACGAGTCCGATAACGGTGTGTCCGCCTTCGTGATATGCCACGATATTGCGTTCTTTCTTGGAGATGACGCGGCTTTTCTTAGCTGGTCCGGCAATAACACGGTCCGTAGCTTCATCAATGTCGCGAGCATCGATTTTTTTCTTGTTTTGACGAGCCGCCACAAGAGCAGCTTCATTCAATAGGTTTTCTAAGTCAGCGCCTGAGAAACCAGGTGTTCTCATGGCAATCGATTTCAGGTTTACCGTTTCATCCAGCGGTTTGTTTCTCGCATGGACTTTCAATACAGCTTCACGTCCAATTACATCTGGGCGGTCCACTGTGATTTGACGGTCAAAACGTCCCGGACGAAGTAAGGCTGGGTCCAAGATGTCCGCACGGTTCGTTGCGGCAATGATGATAATTCCTTCATTGGCACTGAATCCGTCCATTTCAACAAGCAATTGGTTGAGCGTCTGTTCACGTTCATCGTGTCCGCCGCCGAGACCCGCTCCACGCTGGCGTCCGACTGCGTCAATTTCATCAATGAAGATCAAACAAGGCGCATTCTTTTTCGCGTTTTCGAACAAGTCACGCACACGGGAAGCACCGACACCTACAAACATTTCAACGAAATCAGATCCGCTGATGCTGAAGAATGGTACACCGGCTTCACCGGCTGATGCTCTTGCAAGAAGTGTTTTACCGGTACCCGGAGGTCCAACTAAAAGCACACCTTTAGGGATTCTTGCGCCAAGCTCGGCAAACTTGCGGGGATCTTTCAGAAATTCAACAACTTCCACAAGTTCTTGTTTCTCCTCGTCTGCCCCTGCAACGTCTTTAAATTTGACGCGTTTCTTTTCCTCTGTATATAGCTTCGCCTTACTCTTACCAAAGTTCATGACACGGCTGCCGCCGCCTTGAGCTTGATTGAGCAGGAAGAAGAACAGAATAAAGATAATGACAAATGGGATGATGGTCGTCAGGAACGTCACCCATCCGCTTGTTTCTTGAGCGGGATCAACCTTTACATCTGTCTTTTTTATAGCATTAAAGATCTGGTCTGCTCCCTTTCCTTCAGGAACATGAGTCAAAAAGTATTGATCCTTGTCGTAATTTTTCAGCTGTCCTTTTACCTCATAAACACCTCTGACAGGCTGAACCGACACGCTATCAACTTTCCCGTCATCCAGGTTTTTGATGAACGTGCTGTACGACATATTTTCTGTTTTCGGATTTGAGGTCTGGAAGTAGCTCACAACCCCGATTACTACTAATAAAATAAGTAAATAAAAAATGGTATTACGGAAGACCCGATTCATTCCTTACCTCCTCCCACAGTAAGCACAACTATGTTCAATAGTACCATAGAAAATCATTCCAATACAACCAATAACCATCTCGGAAGCAGGCTGCCGATCAGCTTTCATAAACTGCCGGTTTTAACACTCCGATATAAGGCAGATTGCGATAGCGCTCAGCATAATCAAGTCCGTAACCCACTACAAACGCGTCAGGAACTTTAAAGCCGACGAAGTCTGCTTTAATGTCCGCTTTTCTTCCGCTTGGTTTATCCAAAAGGGTAACAATCTTAATTGATTTTGCTTTACGGTATCGGAAGAGCTCTACTAGATAACTTAAGGTTAACCCACTGTCGATGATATCTTCAATAATTAAGATGTCCCGGCCCTCTACAGATGTATCCAAATCTTTAATGATTTTTACTTCTCCAGATGAAACCGTAGATTTTCCGTAGCTTGATACATCCATGAAATCCATTTCCAAATATGTATCAATATGCTTGATAAGATCCGCCATAAAAGGAAGAGCTCCTTTTAACACACCGATTGCCAACGGAAATTTATCTTGATACTCGCTTGTTAAGTCTGCACCTAACTCTTTTACTTTCTCTTGTATCTCTTCCTCTGAGATCAGAACTGTTTCAATATCATGTTTCATCATGATTATGCTTGCCCCCTACACTTTTCATGCTGTCTATATTGTAATACAATGCGGTCACTGTTTGGAATCACAAGATCTTCAAAAATGGATTTTTTCAAGCCCGGTATCCAGATAATTTCACCGCTTGCATCCGTCACAACCGGCCAGTTGTCTCTTTCTTGCAGAGGCAATTTCTTATCAATAAATATATCCTTTACCTTTTTCGAGCCGTTCATCCCTTTTAGTTTTATCCGATCGCCGGCTTTTCTTGTCCGGATCGTCAAGGGAAATCTCACCTTATCTTGACTTGTAATAAAAACAGAATTCCCATGACCTTCAAGAGGTTCCGCGTTACGCTTTGCCTCTATCAGAAATCCGTTTGGGAGCACTGCCGTCTCATCGGCAGCTCCGCTTATTTGATATTCAAAGGGAACATTTTTGCACTGCCATTGTTCAAATGTAAACAAACATGTCTGATATGATTTGACCACCTTCAGTCCTTTCGGAAAGTCCAGTACTCCTGAAGGACCGCCCCTATCCACCCAATCCAAAAACTGCTGAATATGATGAGCGGAAAAGGATGATGGAACGTTTTCATAAAGATAGTTTAATATTAGTTGAACTCCTCTTCTTTGTAAAGGCATCGGGAGGGCAAGCAATTGAGAGGAATTGATTTCAACTGATATTTTAGACTGGCTTGTGATTACTTTATTCATTTCTTCTTTCGTTAATGACTGTAAGAATTGCTCATCTTCAGTCAGTGCTTCGCTTACTTTCTGAAACCTTTTATGCACATCCGGTGATTCCTGTTTCAAAAAAGGGAGCACTGCTTTTCTGAATCTGTTTCTAGTGTAATCATCTTTGGCGTTGCTTTCGTCCGTCCGGTAGCTCAAAGCGTTTTCATGGCAATAATGAAGAATCTCTTCTTTTGTAATGGCTAGAAATGGTCTGATCATCTGTCCCGTTTCAAACCGTCTTACCGGCTGCATGCCGGCAAGTCCAGCTCCGAGTGTGCCTTTGGCCAGTCTCATAAGCATTGTTTCAACCTGATCATCTCCATGATGAGCAAGTGCAAGATAATCCGCTTGATGCTTGGACATCACTTCCTTAAAAAACTGATATCGGCAATCACGGGCAGCTGCCTGCTTGTTGAGACCGTTTTTCTCAGCATACGCAGTTACATTGATTTGAGCCGTTTCACATTTGATCTGTTCAGCCTCACAATATGCTTGGACAAAACGCATGTCTTCCTCAGATTGTGCCCCTCTGAACCGGTGGTCTACGTGAGCCGCAATCACATTGGCTGAACGGCCGTATAACGCATGAAGCGCGTGAAGGAGAGCCATCGAATCCGGACCGCCGGAAACGCCTACAATAATTGTCGCCCCTTTTAACGTAAGATTGTGTTTGATAAAAAAATCTTTGACACTGTTCACAATGTCCTCCTCACAATGAGCAGGTATTTTAAAGATATTCATATCCTATCACTTTCAATCCTTCCAAGCAAAGAAGAAGCATGGGTATTGCAGATTGCGGCTGTCAAATAAGGAAAAAGATAATGTAAGCGAAATAAAGCGCCAAAACACTGATTACGATAAGAGCGGTTTCGAATAACCCTCCGGACTTAGCGCCCTTCTTTTTAGGTGCATATCTCGTCTGTGTTACTTTTCCCTGGCGCATTTTTTGCTGTCTTTGTCTTGAGATAGGTTGCGCCGAAGTTGGCGTTTTTCCGGCCTGTTTTCTTTGCGCTGCCTTTTGCCCTGCTGCGAGCATCTCTCTTTTCATCTCGTCCGCGGAATCATAATGGCCATTTAAAGCAGAAATAAGCACTTTTTTATACTTTTGCAGCACCGGACTGCCTTCGATTAAAGATCGCAGTTGTTCCTTTGGCTGACTTGTTTTTTTGAATTCCTTTTTATGTACACAGTTGATCATAATCATAGCAACCGCAAACAAGTCGTAAGAGGGCTCTGCTTTTCTTGTCCCATACCCCCAATATCCTCTGTCGTAAAACTCGGTATACTCTTTTATCGCTCGGCCCTCCTTGGTTGTTCCGCCTACATCTATGCAGCGGATTCTGGCTGGCGGACCGGTGACAATCAGATTATCCGGCTTAAGGTCGCCGAATATCCACCCTTGCTGATGAAGCACGGATAAGCTGGTTAACAGCTGAATCATCAAGACCGGAATCCATTCTGCTCCTTTGTCACTGACGAATTGTAAAAGCAGCGGGCCTTTTATGTATTCCATTGCATAAAATGAAACCTTTGTATTAGCACTGGGAATAAAGGCATCATCAGTGTCAAAAAAAGAAGGCCCCATCGTTACGGACTGGGCCTTTGAAAAAGATTTTAAGACATTCACTTCAGAAGTAATAGACAGGCTGTCATCGCTTACCTTTAAGGCAACATGTCCATCTGATGCTTCTGCCAAATACACAATTCCATTGGCCCCTTTTCCAAGCTGTTTACGCAGTGTGTAAGTATTTCCATTCCACTTGCCCTTTACTCTCGTTCCCGGCTTAAGGCTACATGCCAAACTCGTCAAAGTGTCGTTCATCATCTGCCAGCATGCTCCTTCTTGAGCGGATTTTTTCGAATTGCTGTGTCGCTTCACGAATCGCCGGACCTGTCGGCGTGATGCCGCCTGTCGATAGCTTCGCAAAGAGTGTGGAAAGAGATTGCAGCTTCGGTGTCCAATTTAGCACAAGCTCGACCTCCTGTTTTTTCCCGGGAAATATACACATCGCAAATTCGTTATTCCCTATTCGGGAGTTAAGACTCACGGACAAGTCAATCAGCGCTTCTTTCACTGTAGGCAGCTTTGGCGCCATACTCGCGCTTGTATCAACGAGAACCAAAACCTGAAGATGCACCGTCTCTCCCAGTTCATCCACCACTTCCATGACTTCGCCGCGTTTTTCCGGAGAAAGCTCCTCCATTTCCACATTCTTTCCCAGGATTTGCTTCAGTTCTTGATTTACCACCCCTTGCAGGGTTTGCGTCATTGCTTTTTTCGTTACCATTTGAACCGTTTGCGAAAGCTGTGATGCGTAAACGACCTGATGCACGCCGCCTCCAGCAAGCGCAATCCCTTCAACTTCTTTCATAGCCTCGTGGTCAATTTTGTTTTCTTCCATTATACCTATGACATTTACTGTAATCCCTTGCTCTTTAGCAAAAGCAGCCATAGCAAGCGGATCTTCACCATGATTTGAGCAGCCATCCGTTATCAGCAGAATTTGATTTAAACGTCCGTTGTTCACATTCATTCCTCCTGGAGAATACGATGATTCTCAGATTCATATAGTTCCATCTTCGCCAGAAGAAAATTGATTTATACGGAAGCGTTATGAAATTTCTTGTTTGCTTTGAAAGATGGCCGGAACGGGAATAGACGCCCACTTTGGTGTATTGTGATCAATTCGGACGACAACAACCGTCATATCATCATCAATTTGGCCTGACCTTGTGCGAATCACTTCCTCCATGAGTAAGTCAGCAATTTCCTGCGGATCATCTGTTTTTAACCCTTTCATTTTGCGCTTCATCCATAAATCATGATTTTCCACGTGTTTAGGGCCTTCGAAAATACCGTCACTCATCATGATCAGGAGGTCTCCCGCCTTCAGCTGCTCACTCACAACCTCAACGTCGAATTCGTTAATAATGCCGATTGGCAGATTGCTCGCTTGGACTTTCATCACCTGCTCACCCCGTTTGATAAAGCTCGGTGTTGATCCAACCTTTAAAAACTTACAGCTCGCATCCTGAAGGTCGATAATAGAAAGATCGAGCGTGGAATATATTTCATCCGTTGTCCGCAGAGACAGTATGCTGTTGATCGTTTTGATTGCTATTTTTTCATCTATTCCTGATTCAAGGATCTTTTCAAGAAGTTTAATCGTTTCATTGCTTTCAAAGTGAGCCCTCGCGCCATTGCCCATCCCGTCACTGATAGCAGCTGCATATTTTCTTGCGCCCAGCTCCATCATACTGTAGCTGTCGCCGGAGACAAGGCCGCCGCCCTTCGCTGCATGAGCCGCACCCGTAGACACTCTGTACGATTTGGTTGAGCCAAACGCGACATGGCTGTATCCATTTGGATGAGGAGAATGCTGCTCGGCTTTCACGAGAACCTGCTCTTCCAAAATGTCAGAAAGCATAGGCGCTATGATTTTTTCACTTTCTCCATGTCCGCTGAATGGGATTGTCATTTCTATATCAATGTTCCCCTGTTCAAGGCTGTAAATCTCCACCTGCTGAATCTCTATTCCAAAATGCTGAAGAGCCTCAATAATTTGTTCTTCTTGGATAAAGTGCTGCTCCCTCTCCCTTTTTATTTCCCGAGAAAAGTCTGCCATGACCTCTGAAACACCTAAGAGCTGTTCAGCCACAAGCCGCCTGCTGTCCTGCACTTTTTTCTTAAGGGTTAAATGCGCATGATGATAGGCAAGTTCATCCTCTATCAACTCTTCAACCTGACGCGATTTAGAGCAATACTGGTGAAACTCTTTTTTCAGCCTTCGGTTTGAAGCATACTCTTTTTCCTCTGTTTCAAGCATAACTTGTTTCATTAAATCATATGTTTTATCAAAGTTCTGAACCCAGCACCTGTTTTTCTTGTAGCACGTTTGACAGGAATGCTCCGTAATTTTACTTAAAAACAGATCGACTTCGCTGTCATCTGTTTGTTCGTCAGACGCTTGATAAAAGGTTGCAAAGCTTTCTGACAATGCATGAAATACATTGGAGAACTGATCCACCTTTTGAGCAGTGACATCTCTGATTTTTCTCGCGTATTGCTGCTGCTCCTGAAGATGTTCCACAGTACCCGGAATATATCTCGCCACTTTTCTTGTGATGGACTGAGGCGTAAGCAGAAACAGGCCGACTGCTATCAATGACTCATAGAGCGTTGTCATCAGACCGGCAGAGCCCTCTCCATATAGAGAAATAAGAAGCGATCCGATAATCAGCCCGATTGCCGCACCCGCTTTTTTTCCTTCTTTCAGCAAGCCGCCTAATAAGCCAGAAAATGCGAGCAGACTCATTTGATAGAGATTTCCGATATTGGCTAAGCCCAGAATCAAACCTGTCACGACACCTACTGTACAGCCGATGCTTGCACCGCCGATGAAGGAAAAGCTTAATACAACATAACGGGCCAGGATATGTTCTGCCTGCATCCCTTGATAGGACAAGCCTGCAAGTCCAGTCAGCACCGAAGCAATCAGAATCATAAAGCAAATGATTTCTTCTATTTTTAAGGATTGTTTTACTTTCTTCACTGTGAAAATCGGAAGGCTTTGGAGGAAAATCAGCGTTAAAATAAAGGACAGCCCGGCTTCTACAACAGCCATCACATAATCATAGGTTGTAAACGCGCCATTCTGAGCGTAAACAAAACCCGCTCTTGCCGCCGCCATGGAGAAGAACACGACAATCGGAAGGGCTTTCACACGATCATCTGTGATGAAGGATGCTACTTTAGAAAACACGAAGAATGCAAGCAACGCTGCTAATATGAGTAATGAGTGCTTCGGAGAAATTGTCATTGCACCTGCAAGCACAGCCAGCACTGCATACAGCGCCTTGTCTCTTCTGATCAGAAGCATTGCCCCAAAGAAAGGAAGGGCGAAAGGAAGGACCTCGGATAATATGAAAGCTCGTCCAAGCAAAAACCCGATGACGACATAAATGAATCCTTTATAGAAAAACAGTGAATGCAAATGATGAGTCACCAGCTTCGCTCCCCTGTTAAAAAACGATTGGAGTTTTTCAAAAGCTTGTCCCGCCATTGGCCCGTTCACTCTTCTTTCTGCTTTTTCCATTTCTCTCATCTCCCACCTGTTATATTCGTTGCCTGTCATTATAGCGAAAGCACAGATAGGATTTTGTCAAAAGAAGGTAACTATACCAAAAAAGTCTTCGACGGTTTCTGCCCTGAAATTCGTTTATGCGGAGAATTTCCAGAAAGATGTCTAAAAATGAAAAAAAATCGGTTTCTGTTACAGAAACCGATTTTTCAGTATGACCCGTACGGGATTCGAACCCGTGTTACCGCCGTGAAAGGGCGGTGTCTTAACCGCTTGACCAACGGGCCTAACAAATATGGTAGCGGCGGAGGGGATCGAACCCCCGACCTCACGGGTATGAACCGTACGCTCTAGCCAGCTGAGCTACACCGCCATATTGTTTGTGCTTCTAAGCACAAGTTATATAATACAAAGGTTTGTCCTTTTCGTCAACAGAAACTTTAATGTTATAATTTTCTGACTCTTACCTTGAGAGAGCATATAAAAAAAGCACCCGTTGGGACGAACGGATGCTTCATTTATTTATAGAAAGCAGCAAGTTATCCTCTTCTTGCTCCGCGCCCTCCACGTTTTGATTCCGTATTGCGTTTTAAAGATGACAAGCGATCTTCGCTATCTTTTAAAAACTTGTTCATTTTCTGTTCAAAAGATTCTTTCGGACGGAAATCATTTCTAGGTCTGGCTTGCGGACGGTCTTTAGCTTTTTTAATAGATAAACCAATTTTCCCGTCTTTTTCAACGTTGATGACTTTCACTTCAACTTGGTCGCCGACTTTTAAGTGATCATTAATGTCTTTAACATAATTATCGGCTACCTCACTGATATGAACGAGACCGGTTGAGCCTCCAGGCAATTCAACAAATGCTCCAAAATTTGTAATACCTGTAATTTTCCCTTGCAACTTGCTGCCCACTTCAATCGACATAAAAAAAGTGCTCCTCCTTAGGCTTATAAAAAGATCGTTTGCTTAATTATACCTAAATAAAAATTTAAGTGTCAACAAGGCTACTTGTTCTTCTTCTCCACATTAAAGATTATTTCACCGTCTCCAGACATGAATAAGTCTCTTCTGGCAAGCTCTGTGACATAATCTTCATCTTTTAATTTGGATATTTCTTCTTTTAAATCCGTTTGCTTTGTCTTTAAATTCTTCAGTTCTTTTTCAAGCTGTTCTTTCTTTTCTTCTTTTGCGCTAAGGGAAGATGTTTGGCTCCATACAGAGCTTGCCAGTACAATTGCCGTCAGAAATACGAGGGCGCCGAATACAGTCAACCGTCTGTACAGCCCTTTTCTTCTTCTTTTCTTCAGCTGATTTTGCCGCTCTACTTTTTCTTTATAGTCGTTTTGTATTTCAGTTATCGTTCGTTCTCTGGAAAAATTCAAATCAGACGGTCCTCCTTTCATCTCTTCAAAAAACGTGTAATGGTCGTTCTTATGGTTACCAATAGTTTCTTCTTCTTTTTTAGAAATCCTGCACCTTTTTGAAAATATCGTCTGAAAGTTAGACGCAGTTTTTCAGGAAGAAGTTTCATACATTGTTTCACGATAAAGCGGATCGGAAAACACAGAACCATGACTATTTTATAAAGACATAACATGAGAAAACCGATCAGGCGGTATGTTCTCTGAAAAAGAAACGTGACCAGCCAGATGATGACTCCGCATGTCCACACAATAGGACGAAATAACACGTGCTGAATGAGCTTTTTTAAGAATTGATAAACAGAAACAACAAGATAAATGACGAATTTCAGTATTTTTATATAGATTCGTTTGCAAAGGCTTTGATACGTCGCAACGCCCAGCAGAACCGCCAAAAAAATGTACAGCCTGAATTCTCCCTCATTTACATGAAGCAAGACATAAAAGAAGAGCAGCCCCTGCAAAATCCAGAAAAGAATATCATGAATAAATAAAAGCCATCTGGCTGTTCTGGCACGGATGACAAAGAGCCTGTACGTATCAAGCGACGCGCCAAGCCAGAGGCCCATACCGGACATCGCCAGCATTGTATAGAATTGTGTCGTCAGCGTCATTTAAACAACTTGCTAAAAAACCCTTTAGCTTTATCCCCTTGTTGCTCGTCTAAATACACTAAATCAAATACCCTGCCTTTGATCGAAACAATCCCTTTTTCTACATCAAGATTTTTCATTTGAAGGTTTTCGCCTCTGACTGAGAGCATTCCCATCACTGTTTCCAGCAGGAATTCTTCGTTATCAAAGCTTTCAACTTGCTTAACCCCAGAAATATCTAAATGTTTCCGGCCTTTCATTGTCACATCGTGCTGTTCCGGAACAGAAGAAGAACCTTTTTGTTCATAATATGAATTCATCTATTCAGCCCCCATATCCTCGATACTTTTAGCATTATTACTGCATTGTATGAGGCGGGGGATTCTTTTAGAACAAGCCTATTCGCCGAGTTTTTCTTCCTTTAGCACCGTATACATATTTGCGGCTTCTTCTTTTTTCGTCGTGTCTTTGAGCTCATTCACTTGTACCGTTACAAGCTTTTGGCCGAAGCGGACCGTTAATTCATCTCCAGGTTTTACGTCTGAGCTTGCTTTAGCCTGATTTCCGTTAATGGAGATTCTGCCTTGATCAGCTACTTCCTTCGCTAGTGTACGTCGTTTAATCAGCCGTGATACTTTTAAAAATTTATCTAATCTCATATTATGATCTCCTCTCAGTTTCTTTTGCTTCATTCCACAGGTTGTCCATGTCCTCAAGAGACATATTAGCCAGCTCGATTCCCTTTTCCTTCGCTGTTTGCTCAATATAAGAGAAACGTCTCCGGAATTTATCGTTTGTCATCGCCAATGCTTCCTCCGGTTCTATTTTGTAGAAGCGGGCTACATTTACCAAGGCGAAGAGAACGTCGCCAAATTCGGCCTTGAGATTGTGTTCATGAGGGTCTTCAGAAACCTCCGAAGAAAATTCCTCCATCTCCTCATTCACCTTTTCCCAAATATCACTCACATCTTCCCAGTCAAAACCGACTTTTGCCGCTTTTTTCTGAAGTTTAGCAGCTTTAGAAAGAGCAGGAAGGGTTTTCGGGACGTTGTCTAACAAGGATTCTTCAGATGTATGTTTTTCTGCTTTTTTAATATCTTCCCAATTTGCCAAAACATCGTTTTCATCCTGAACCTTAACATCTTTAAACACATGGGGATGTCTTCGGACCATTTTTTCACTGATCCCTTTAATCACATCATCTATTGTGAAATAACCATCATCTTCACCGATTTGCGCGTGAAGCAGGACCTGAAGCAAAACGTCGCCAAGCTCTTCGATCATATGGTCTGTGTCTTCTTCGTCAATTGCTTCGAGAAGTTCATAACACTCTTCAATCATGTATTGTTTTAATGACTGATGAGTCTGCTTTTTATCCCACGGACAGCCGTTAGGCCCGCGAAGCTCTCTGATAATGCGCCGAAACGCGGAGAACTCCCGGTACAGCAGCTTCTCTTCTTTAATCGGCGGAATATACACACTTGTTAAGTTATTCATGGCGACATTACGGTCCAGTTCAAATAAAGGCACTCTCCGAATATCCTCATCCCGGCTTCCGGCTGCAGTTACAATCACAACTTCATAATCATCCGGCAGCTTCTCCATTAATGTCAGCTTCACTTCGGATGCAGTCATTTGGTCGTAAACCTGACAAATGATCAGGTGATGTCTGAGCTCAAGCTCATCCGCGCTCAATGTGCCGGCATCCACAAATTGAAAGCCTTCAATGGGATCAATTTGCAAGGCATTAAAAGTGGCATCAAGAAAACTTTGCCCTCCCGCGACTTTCACCTGAATGTTTTTTTCTTCCTGCCGCTCCGTCAGCAACTGTACTGTTTTTTCTGCTACAAATGGATGCCCCGGAACCGCATAAACAACGTCCTGATGCTTCGCTTCTCCAAAGAGAATGTCAGCAATTTCTTCGTATACCGCATCAAACTGGTCGTGCTTCTCATATATATCATCAAAATAACGAATGTTCTTCGTTTCGCTTTCTAGCTCCTGAATTAAAGGATGGTCTTTTGTTCTGACAAACAGAGTGTCCGCCTTTGTCAGCAGCTTATGTATGCCAATTGTCAACTGGTCCATGTCTCCGGCGCCAAGCCCGACGACTGTAATGTTACCTGCCATTTTGTTCTCTCCTTCTTGTGAGTTTGCTTAACTTGCTGCCAAAAGGCACACTGTTGAGCTCTTCATCCGTAAATATTCCCAATTTCATCATACAATAAATAAACACCGCGCCTCCAATGGCGACAGCAGAAACACTTTCAACCGCCGCATATCCTCTTCCTTCCGCATCAAACAGAAAAGACCAAAGGCGTAAATAAGCAAGCAAGACAGCTGACATCAATAAAGCGGAACCAATAATCGGAAGCATAACGCCTCTCAGCTTGTCCAGCCATTCTTTTTGCCGCAGGCGATATAAATTAAGGCCGGCGACAGCCGCAAAGGTAGCCGCTGTCGCAAATGAAGCCCCTTCAATTCCATAACGCGGAACCAAAAAGGTATTTAACACCCATTTCACAGCCACGCCTGCGCCTACCGCTATTGCAGGAAACACCGTGTTTCCCGTTCCCTGTAAGACAGCAGCAGCCGTGACCGCCAAGGACGCAAACAAAATGGAGCAGCTAAATATCTGTAACGCAGCTGTTCCTTCACTATTTTGAAACAGCATAATGTTGACCGGCTTGAGGATGCAGATGAGACCAGCAGACGCCGCAACGCCAATCGCAAGACACAGCTTTAAGGAAGACGTCACTCTTTGTTTCATCACCA
The DNA here is from genome assembly GCF_014250375.1 of Bacillus sp. PAMC26543. Taxonomy (NCBI): domain Bacteria; kingdom Bacillati; phylum Bacillota; class Bacilli; order Caryophanales; family Bacillaceae; genus Bacillus; species Bacillus sp. PAMC26543. The sequence continues at coordinate 4,076,672 of NZ_CP060193.1, forward strand.
GCACTTGATTGTCCTTTACCGCTTTTGAAATCAACGGTACGAGTGAGGTCCCGATGCTCATTGCGAAAACAGAACCGAGCTGCAAAAGAGGCTGCCCCCGGTCATAAATTCCTTTCAGCCGCTTTGCTTCTTCACTCACCTCACCGCCAGACAGCAAAGAATATAAATTCAGCGCATCGACAAGCTGAATAAACAAAAGCAGCAGGCTGCTGACACAGATCGTTACCGAATATAAAAGCAGTTTCTTAATTAATTGATTTGTTGTAATGTGATTTTCTTTTTCTATTTCCGCTTTTTCAGGCTTTTTCGTTTTGAACCAAAAAAAGACGAGGATGATAAGCGCAATCAAACTTCCGGCAAGAGAACCAGAAGCAGCTGCAGCTCCCGCAGTATAAAGCGAGGCACCCTTTTTGATGAGCCAAAAAGATAACCCTAAAAGCACCGCTACCCGCAGAAACTGTTCCATGATTTGCGATAAAGCGGATGGCAGCATATTGTGCCTCCCTTGAAAAACGCCCCTGAGCAGCGCGACAAATGGAAACAGAAGAAACGCATATGCAGTTACTTGAATTAACTGGGCGAGATGCGAGTCACCCATAAACAGAGCGATCGGAACAGCTCCCATATATAAACACAGAAATAAAAAAACACCTATTACCGATAAAACCAGCGCTGAAATTTTCATTATGGTGTTATGGTTTTTTTCACTATAATCATTCATCAGTTTAGAAATAATCACCGGAAATCCTGATGTTGAAAGCATGACGGCAATACCAAGAAAAGGGTATACCTGCTGATATATATAAAATCCAACATCGCCGACAATGTTTTGAAATGGGACTCTGTAAACGGCGCTTAATATTTTTGAAATAACGCCTGCCAGAATTAAAACAAAAGCCCCCTGCCACATCCAATGCCGTTTGACGCGTATTGAATCATCCATCCAAAAGCTCCTTCCCAACGTCAGGGGCCATGCAGAGTTCGCAATGACCTTGGCACAAATAAAAACGAGGTTATTATACCATATCCCAACCCTTGGAATCCTTTTTCAGCCTGCACAAAAAAGAACAGCGTCCCAAGGAGAGCTGTTCTTTCTATACCTATTTTGATAATTGTAATAAGACCTACTGTTCCATTTGACGAGCCAAAAACCCAGCTGCTGTTTCAACGGCTTTATGCTCTACTTCGCCCATCGTCTGATCCTTTGAAAAAATCACGACAGCACCTATCGGGTCGCCATTCGCCACAATTGGGCCGACAGTATAAGAACTCATATCTTCATCAATTCCATTCACAAGCTGCACGGATTTTGCATCGCTCTCAAGCACGGAACTTCTCTGATCCATTGTTTTTTCCAGCATTTCGCTGATCGGCTTGTTTAAGTAGTCTTTTTTGGAACTTCCGGAGACGGCAATGTAGACATCACGGTCACAGATAAGCACTGAATGGCCAAGACTGTCATAAAGCGCGTCTGCATACTCCTTTGCAAAGTCTCCAAGCTCACTTATCGGAGAGTATTTTTTCAAAATAACTTCTCCGTCACGATCTACAAAAATCTCAAGCGGATCGCCTTCCCTGATTCTCAGCGTTCTGCGAATTTCTTTAGGAATCACGACCCGTCCTAAGTCATCAATACGACGTACGATACCGGTTGCTTTCATCTCTGGTGCCTCTCTTTCATTTGATGGTTATACAATGTGGGAAAGACCTAAAGCAGTTACTTTATGTACCTTCCGCCTCGCTTGAAATTAGTATCCGTCACATCAAATGTAATATACACCAGAGAGTAACAAAATTTACGTTGATGAAATGGTTTGTTTTTTCACATCTTTAAGGCCCTTCAGCATGCCCAGCACGGTTTCGAGCCATTCATCCGCAGTCTTGCCTTTCGTTTGAACGGAAATTTTGAGTTTTTTTCCTTCCATTCCCAGTCCGATTTGTCTGCCGTATTTGTTGCCAAGCTCAAACAGTTTCTGGCCGTCAATATCAGCACTAGCCTCTTCAGAAATGGTCAGCCTGACTGCATCTTTATCTTGCTTAATCAATTCGACCCGTTCATTTTTCGCATAAACCTTCATTTCAGCTACGGTAAACAAGTATTCAACTTCTTTTGGATAATTTCCAAACCTGTCAATCATCTCATCTTGAAGTTCATTTTTCTCTTCAATTGAAGCCACAGATCTGAAGCGTTTATACATATCAATTTTCTGTTTGCCGTCTTGAATGTAAGTTTCCGGAATGTACGCATCTAGCTCAAGATCAATTTCTGTTTCAAAATGCTCCGTTTTCGCTGTATCGCCTTTCCGCTCTTCTATGGCCTCTTTTAGCATTTGCGAATAGAGGTCAAATCCGACCGAATCGATAAAGCCGTGCTGCTGAGCGCCAAGGAGGTTTCCGGCTCCGCGAATCGTTAAGTCGCGCATGGCGATTTTAAAACCAGATCCCAGCTCCGTAAATTCTTTAATCGCCTGCAGTCTTTTTTCAGCTACTTCAGTAAGCACTTTATCCCGGCGATACGTGAAATACGCATACGCTACACGGTTAGAACGGCCGACACGTCCACGCAGCTGATAAAGCTGGGAAAGACCCATCTTGTCGGCGTCAAACACGATCAGCGTATTCACGTTTGGAATATCTACACCCGTTTCAATGATTGTTGTGCTGACGAGAACGTCTGATTCCCCTTCCAGGAAACTCAGCATGACAGCTTCTAATTCATTTTCTGTCATTTTCCCGTGGGCATACGCAACCTTCGCGTCAGGGACAAGCATTGAAATCTCATCTGCTTTCCGTTCGATATCCTCTACCCTGTTGTATAAGAAATAGACTTGGCCTCCGCGTGCAAGCTCGCGCTCAATCGCCTCTCTGACAAGGGCACCATTGTATTCCACAACATATGTCTGTACAGGGAAGCGGTTTTCCGGCGGCGTCTCGATCACCGATAGATCCCTCACGCCAAGCATAGACATATGCAGCGTACGCGGAATCGGCGTCGCTGTTAATGTTAATACATCGACATTGGCTTTAATCTGTTTGATCTTTTCTTTATGGGTGACACCAAAACGCTGCTCCTCATCAATGATGAGCAGCCCTAAGTCTTTATAAACAACATCTTTTGATAACAGTCGGTGTGTCCCAATGACGATATCAACCGTTCCGTTTTTCAATCCTTTGATCGTTTCGTTTGCTTCTTTTCTTGTTCTGAATCGGCTAAGCAGGCCGATATTCATCGGGTAGTCCTGAAAGCGCTCTGTAATGGTCTCATAGTGCTGCTGAGCCAAAATGGTTGTCGGGACAAGCAGTGCGACCTGTTTTCCATCAGCGATTGCCTTAAACGCCGCACGGATGGCAACCTCTGTTTTCCCGTAACCCACGTCTCCGCAAAGCAGTCGATCCATCGGCCGCTCTCTTTCCATGTCTTTTTTGATTTCGTGAATAGAGCGGAGCTGATCTTCTGTCTCTTGATAAGGGAACGCCGATTCAAATTCACGCTGCATTTCATGATCAGGAGAAAATGCGTAGCCCTTGCTCGCTTCCCTTTCGGCATACAGTTTAATTAAGTCATCCGCGATGTCTTGAACGGATGTTTCTACTTTTTTCTTAACCCGCTTCCATTCGCTGCCGCCTAACTTATACAGCTTCGGTTCTTTTCCTTCTGATCCGACATACTTCTGTACCTGGTCAATTTGTTCAACCGGCACATAAAGCTTGTCGCTTCCCTGATAGTGAATGTTCAAATAGTCTTTGTGAATTCCATTGATCTCAAGGGTTTCGATCCCTAAATACTTTCCGATCCCGTGATTAATATGAACGACATAATCACCAATTTGAAGCTCGGAATAGCTCTTGATGCGCTCTGCATTCGTAAGCTTCTGTTTTCGAGGCTTCTTTTTCACGCGGTTTTTAAACAATTCTTCTTCAGTAATGACAGCAAGCTTCATTAACGGCAGCTCAAATCCTGATTGAAGCTCGCCTTCCATGATATAAACCTGTCCCTGAACAAGCGCCTTTTTGCTGTCAGTCATCGCCGCTTCGATTTCATAATCGGCCAAAACAGAAGACAGTCTTTGTGTACGTTCCTTATTTGCTCCCAAAAACACAACGGTGAAGTTTGATTTTTTAAACCGCTCCATTTCACCGGCAAGTACATTCATTTGCCCGTGGAAGCTCTGCATTTGTCTGCTGGATACATTTACGATATTTTGCGGGCTCGTATGCTGAACATGGCGTAAAAACAAAGAATAGTACAGCAAAGGCCGTCTTTGTTCAGCAGCTATTTTTTGGAAGCTGAATGACAGACTGATGTCATGCAAAATCTTCCCTTCCTCCAGCAGATTTGTGACAAACTCCGCTTCTTCCTTTTGAAGCTGCTCTTCCATTTCATGAATCCGGCTGACTTCGTCCAAAATAAGAAGCGTGTTATCAGGTGTATAATCTAGCAAACTAGCAGGTTTTTCATAAAAATATGAAAGGTACTTCACCAGTTCTTGATCTGTCTGGCCTTCAGATAAACGCTCTTTATCATGAGAAATATTCATATGCAGGATTTCTTTTTGCTTGTCGAGCTTTAATTTTTTCAAGCTGTCGGCAAGGCCTTTATCCATCTTCTCTATTGCACGTGCTTTTTCTTCAGCTCTGATAATCAGTTCCTTTGCCGGACCGATACTGATAGAGGTCAAGGTTTCAATTGACCGCTGATCGTCGGAGTTAAAGCTGCGGATGGAATCAACCTCGGTGTCGAATAATTCGATTCTGACCGGATGCTCAGAGGTCAGCGGATAAATGTCGATAATTCCGCCGCGAATACTGAATTCACCGGGTGCAGAAACCATATCAGACCGCTCGTATCCCACCTCTACCAGTCGGGATGCCAGCTGATCCGGTTCGATATCATGACCCACCTGAATGAGCATTTGGCTGTTTTTCCACACCTCTACCGGCGGCAGCATTCTTCTGACAGCCGCTACTGGAGCAACAACTATAGGCTTTTCTCCGTTTGTTAATCTATTAATGACATCTAAGCGCTGCGCTCGCAGTTCAGGGCTAGCCACCGCGATTTCTGATGATATGAGTTCATTGACGGGGTACAGAAGGACAGACCGATCTCCAAGAAGTGAAGTCAGATCATCCGTTACTTTCTGAGCTTGGTATAAATTATGGGTGATTAGAAAGATAGGCTTATTCGTTTCATTAGCCAGAGCAGAAGTAAAAACAGAACGCGCAGAACCTGAAAGACCCGCGAGCAGTTGTTCCTTCAGCCCCTCGTTTAAACCGTTGACGATGGATTTGAAGTCATCGCTTTCTTTAATAAAGGTTTGAATGTTGTCCATATGGCCCCTCCTCTCTGTTTTCTGTAAGAACAGAAAAACGCTTTGGTCTAGTGTCTACACCAAAGCTTTTTATTGAATAAATGTGTGATGTTCGTGGTAATGCGGATTTCGTTCAAGCGCCTCTTGGCAATCTTCACATATTGTAAGAACATGGACATCTCCATTGTCTTTATATGAAATCATATCGTTTCTTTCCTCGTTTGTTAAGTGCTCAAATCCAAGTGAGTTTGTCGATACCATGGAAGATTCCAGACTTCCAACTTTTACTCCGCAATGACGACAATAATAATGCAAAGCCATACAAGGGACCCTCCTGATGAAAAAGTCATTTTGGTGTAGTATGGACTTTGATTATGTATTTTATACCTTCGCGTTGAATTCGTTCATAACCTCTAAAAATGGTTTGCTGAGAGAAGCCTCACAAGCCTTAACGGACCTTTCAATCGCTTCCTCAATTGCTGGTGTTTCATCCTTTGTAAAAGCGCCTAAAACATAATCAACCACCTTCATCCCGTTCACTGGCCGCCCGATTCCGATGCGGATGCGATCAAACTCAGGCGTTCCGAGATGCTGGATCAGTGATTTGATGCCATTATGCCCGCCGGCACTGCCTTTCGTTCTTAGACGGATCTTGCCAGTCGGCAGATCAAGGTCGTCGTAAATGACTTTTAAATCTTCGTTGTCTACATCATAATAATCCATTAAAGGCCGCAAACATTCTCCTGATAAATTCATATATGTAAGCGGTTTAACAAGTAGAACCTTTTTGCCGGAAACAAATCCGGTTCCGTATAATCCGTTAAATTTGCTCTGGTTCAGCTCAATGTTCCATTCCTTCGAAAGCTGGTCTATTGCCATAAATCCGACATTATGCCTTGTATTTTCATAGTTCTTTCCCGGGTTTCCGAGGCCAGCAATTACAAGCATGGCAAATCCTCCCTTAGTCACATAAGCTCCCGCTCTAACACGGGCTATAATTCTTCTCATTCTAGCACAAAAGACGTAACCGCGGGAGGGTTACGCCTTAAGCTATTATTGATCTTCGTTTTCACCTTCAGGCTGAGCATCGGCAGTTTCCTCAGCGTCTGTTTCTGCAGCATCCTGCTGCTGCGGAGGAAGAATAGAAGCCACAACTTCATCTGATTCGTGATTATAGGAGTAGTCACCGCCGGCAGGCAAGTCCTCAATCGTGAGTACATCATTTACATCAAGACCAGAAATGTCTGCCTCGATCGATTGCGGAATTGCTTTTGGCTTCGCCTTCACGGTAAGAGCGTAAAGCGGCTGTTGCAATACGCCTCCATTTTTCACTCCAATTGCTTCTCCGGTCAGATGAATCGGCACTTCCACTTCAATTTCTTCACTCATATTGACTACTTGGAAGTCAGCATGAGTGACCTCATTTTTCAGCGGGTCCGTTTGCAGCTCTGTTACCATGACAGCGTGCTTCTCTCCGTTGACGTCGAGTGTAATGACTGTATTCTTGCCTTCATCCCTCAGTGTTTTGATAAGTTCCACACTGTCTAAGGATACCGGTTTGTTTGCCGTGTCTTTTCCATAAATGATACCTGGAACATGTCCTGAAGTACGGATATCCCGAAGAGACGAACGGGTGAAACCTGTTCTTTCTTTTGCCGTTAACGTTGCCATATTCAGCACCATCCTATTATCGTTTTATTGTCCTATTAGAAACAATACCCAAAACGATAAAGGTTTAAACCTTTCAAAATCGGTTTAGCTGAACAGGTAGCTGACAGATTGCTGCTCATGAACGCGAATAATCGCTTCAGCCAGAAGCGGTCCGACTGAAAGCTGCTTAAACCGTTCAATTTTCTTTTCTTCAGGAAGCTTGATGCTGTTTGTCACAACAAGCTCTTTAATTGTTGAGTTATTAATCCGTTCAACAGCAGGTCCTGATAGTACCGGATGTGTACAGCATGCATAAACTTCTTTTGCTCCGTTTTCAACGAGCGCATTAGCTGCAAGTGTAATGGTGCCGGCAGTATCAATGATATCATCGATAAGGATAGCGGTCTTCCCTTCGATATTACCTACAATATTCATGACTTCTGCCACATTCGGTCTCGGACGGCGCTTATCAATGATCGCAATCGGCGCTTTTAGTCTGTCAGCCAGTTTGCGGGCACGTGTCACACCGCCGTGGTCTGGTGAAACAATGACGATATCTTCAAGGTTTTTGCCTTCAAAATATTCTCCTAAAATCGGAACACCCATTAAGTGGTCAATCGGTATATCAAAGAATCCTTGAATTTGCGGTGCATGCAGATCAAGCGCAATGACACGAGTCGCACCGGCAGTTTCAAGCAGGTTTGCGAAAAGCTTTGCTGTGATTGGCTCACGGGATCTAGCTTTTCTGTCTTGACGCGCATAACCGTAATAAGGAATAACAATGTTAATGGTTTTTGCAGAAGCGCGTTTCAACGCATCTACCATAATCAACAGTTCCATAATATGCTCGTTAACGGGGTCACTTGTAGACTGGATGATGTAACAGTCACATCCGCGAATACTTTCTTCGATATTAATTTGGACTTCCCCATCACTAAATCTTGTGACAGAACACTTCCCTAATTGAACTCCAACTATATCTGCGATTTCTTTTGCAAGCTCTGGATTAGAATTCAAAGAAAAAATCTTTAAATTCTTATCTCCGTATTGATTAGACATGGATAAACCTCCGAATTTAGGATTATTTTTTATGAATATTTTTCACATAATCGTCTTTATTTACTTGTCTCGCTCTGGCAATAGCAAGTGCTTTTCCAGGTACATCTTCCGTAACAGTTGAGCCTGCCGCTACATAAGCGCCTTCTCCGACTGTGACAGGGGCAACCAAATTGGAGTTGCAGCCGATAAATGCGCCGTCTTCAATTTTCGTCAAATATTTATTCTTTCCATCATAATTGACAGTAATTGAACCGCAGCCCAAGTTGACGTCTGTGCCTACTTCGGCATCCCCGACATAGCTTAAATGAGAAGCCTTGCTTCGGTCTCCGAATTGCGTCTTTTTGATTTCAACAAAATTCCCGATCTTCACTTCATTCCCGATGACAGAATCAGGCCTGATGTGAGCAAAAGGTCCTATGTTTACATCATTCCCCACTTTACTGTTATTGACTACCGATTGTTTAATCACCGTACGGCTGCCAATTGAACTATTCATAATCTCAGTATGAGGGCCGATAATCGTATCTTCTCCGATTTGCACCTCACCTTTAATCACAGTTCCAGGATAAATCACAGTATCGCTTCCGATGACAGCTTCAGGAGAAATATACGTATTCATCGGGTCAATCAGCGTAACGCCATTTTGCATATGCCGTTTATTAATCCGCTCTTTCATAAACAATTCAGCCTGAGAAAGAGCAACTCTATCATTAACTCCGAGCGTTTCTTGGAAGTTACCAGTCTGGTAAGCGGCAACAGTTTCGCCTTCATTTTTGAGGATCTCTATCACATCCGGCAAATAATACTCGCCTTGAACATTATCGTTCGATACTTGGTCAATGGCCCGGAATAGAGCTTCATTATCAAAACAATACGTTCCAGTATTGATTTCAGTCACAAGACGTTCTTCCTCTGAAGCGTCCTTGTGCTCCACGATTTTTTGAACCGCTCCGCTCTCACCGCGAATGATTCGGCCGTATCCAGTCGGATCTTCTGCAACTGCAGTCAAGATCGTAGCTTTTGCTTCTTTTTGTGTATGTTCTTTCAGCATCGCTTCCATTGTCTCCGCTGTTAAAAGCGGCGTATCTCCGCAAATGACAATCGTTACACCTTTTTCGTCAGCAAGAAATGGCTGTGCCTGTTTTACAGCATGAGCAGTGCCAAGCTGTTCTGCTTGAAGCGCATACTCGCTTTTATCACCAAGCTGCTTTTTCACTTCTTCCGCACCATGTCCGACAATCGTGACAAGCTTCGTTAAAGATAACTTTAAGGCTTCGTCTACGACGTGCTCTACCATAGGCTTACCGCAAACTGGATGAAGGACTTTGTAAAGCTTTGATTTCATTCTTGTTCCTTGTCCAGCCGCTAAAACAACTGCAAACCGCTTATCCATTTAATGGCCTCCAATATCCCTTTTATCCATAGAAAAATATATCCTAAATATCATTTGATTTCAAGGAGACTTCATGAAGTGCAAGAATTTTCTATGGGTGCATTTTAGTTTGAAAAATCAGAATTAAAAAAGGACTGCCGGAAAAAGGCTTGTCTCAGCCCTATCAGCAGTCCTTGCTTTTTGGTTATTTTTTAAGAAGCTCCAGCTTCTTCGAATTCTAATGCTTCAGTGTCACCCAGACGATGATACTCATTTAACACGGCATCTTGAATCTTTCCTCGCGTGCTTGAATTAATAGGATGAGCAATATCGCGGAACTCTCCATCAGGGGTGCGTTTACTCGGCATCGCAACGAAAAGACCATTGTTTCCATCAATCACACGAATATCATGAACAACAAATTCGTGATCCAGCGTGATGGATGCAATCGCTCTCATGCGACCATCGGTATTCACGCGGCGTAATCTTACGTCAGTAACTTCCACAGTAGTTCACCACCTTTTCCCTATATAAAAGCATTAGTGTATCAATTCCACGATTTTTTCTGAATTCCTGCTGTTTTTTAAAATATTTTTTGAAAAAATAGGATATACATACACAATTAGGTCATAACGCTTTTATTTCGGGCATAAGGTAAATAAAAAAGTGATTCCGAGTTTACCCAGAATCACTTTTCTTATTATTTTACTAACGCAATCACTTCGATTTCGACTAATGCATCCTTTGGAAGTCTCGCAACTTCAACGCAAGATCTCGCCGGTTTGTGCGTGTCAAAATATTGTCCGTACACTTCGTTCACTTCCGCAAACTGTTCCATGTCCGCGATAAATACAGTTGCCTTTACAACTGTTTCAAAAGAAGCACCCGCTTCTTCCAACACCGCTTTTAAGTTGCTGAATACTTGATGCGTCTGCTCCTTAATATCACCGTTTACCATCTCGCCTGAAGGCGTCAAAGGAATTTGGCCTGAGCTGTAAAACATATTATTGACGATGATCCCTTGTGAGTAAGGTCCAATTGCCGCTGGGGCATGTTTTGTGTGGACTGCTTTTGTCATGATTCTGTCTCTCCATTCTTCAAAAGATTGTCTTTAAAAAAACGCAGAAAATTGCCATTCTGAATTTCAATGGACTTATCTTTCATGTTGATCGTTGAAAGAGTTAGAAGTGACATATATTCATCAACAAGACGTTCATCTACTCCTTCGGCTTCGACCAAGACGCCGATCCCCGCGACATTCGCATTAAACTCATCCAACAGGTTAATCATACCATTAATTGTGCCGCCTGCTTTCATAAAGTCATCAATAATGAGTACGTTTGAACCCGTTTTCATGCTTCTTTTTGCAAGTGACATCGTTTGAATGCGGTTTGAGGAGCCTGACACGTAATTAATGCTCACCGTGGAGCCCTCAGTTACCTTGTTATCCTTGCGCACAATGACGACAGGCACATTCAGATAACTTGCAGCTGCATACGCAAGAGGGATGCCTTTCGTGGCAACGGTCATGACAACGTCAATTTCGCGGTCCGCAAATACAGAAGCAAACAGCTTTCCAACCTTGGAGAGAACAGATGGCTTTCCTAAGATATCCGTTAAATACACATAACCGCCCGGAAGGATACGCTCAGGATTTGCCAATGACTGTCCAAGTGTCTGAACGAATTCTTCAGCTTCAGCCTGCTTCATCTTCGGAATATATTTGACACCTCCGGCAGCACCGGGAACAGTAAGCAAGGTACCAATCCCCTGCTGCTCAAAGGTTTGCTTTATAATTGTTAAATCTTCACTGATCGATGATTTTGCAGATTCATACCGCTCAGAAAAAAAGGTTAACGGTATTAACTCGTGCGGATGGGTTAACAAATAATTTGTTAAGTCCACCAATCTGCCGCTGCGACGAAACTTCATGAACTTACCCCCAAAATCCGAATATTTTAAGATCAATATAACTTAACATACGGATTTAATCAAGAGCGTTCTGTTCGCCGATCATTCTCACCGCATATACCTGATCGCAGAAGCCTCTTAACCCGTTATAAATCCTCTGTACCTTAGACTCATACTGAACCAGTCCAAACACAGTCGGGCCGCTTCCGCTCATTAACACAGCATCTGCACCAAAGCGTTTCATCTGGTTTTTGATCATCGCAACTTCAGGATGCATATCAAGCGTTACAGACTCAAGCACATTGCCTAAACGGCTACACATCTTTTGAAAGCTCTTTTCCTCAATCGCGTCAATCATACCGTTTACATCCGGGTGTTCCACCTCATCAAGCTTCAGCTGTCTGTAGACCTCGGCCGTGGAAACGCCGATTGTCGGCTTCGCCAAAATGACCCAGCAATGCGGAGGCGGGCTGATGTGTTTGATCTTTTCACCGCGTCCGGTGGCAAGCGCAGTTCCGCCATAGACGCAAAACGAGACGTCTGAGCCAATTTCCGCGCCCAGCTCCGCCAGCGTTTCTGCAGAAAGATTTAAATTCCACAGTCTGTTCAGTCCTCTGAGTGTTGCCGCCGCATCACTGCTTCCGCCAGCAAGGCCTGCAGCCACCGGGATCACCTTAGTGATCATGATGGAAACTCCCTTTTTCACGTTGTATCTGTCTTTGACGAGCTTGGCAGCCTGATAAGCTAAGTTTCTTTGGTCATCGGGCACAAAGCGGTTGTGGGATGAAACCCTCACTACATCTTCTGCCAGCTCCGTCAATTCAATCCGATCCGCTAAATCAATTGTCGTCATAATCATTTCGACTTCATGATAACCATCCGGGCGTTTTCGGGTAACGTCGAGTGACAGATTGATCTTGGCTGGCGCTTTTTCTAAAATACGCATAGCTTTCACCTACTTCTCCATCTAAACATAAGTATGAACATTGTATCACATTTGAAGTACGGGATGAACATATCCATATTGGAGCTATTATGTATTTACATCCAAAATCAAAAACCGGGGAACCATACGTCCCCCGGGTCACATTCCTTATCGGTTATTCTGATTCTGAGCCATTTGCTGTTCGGCGATTTCAATTGCCCGTTTTACCATGTTTCCGGCATCGCGGGCACGAATGCCGCCCCAACCTTCATTTTTTACAGTGTCGTAAAAACCAAGGTCCTTAGCCAGCTCATATTTAAACTCATCTGACATAACTCCACGACGTCTGCCCAAACGAAACAACCCCTTTTTTAGAGATGATAACGATTCGTGCACGTCACGATAAAATGTGACCGTTTATATCTTTTGTTTAATGACAGTGAAAATATCGAGAGAATTAATGGAAACCAAAAAAAGGCAAAACAAAAAGCAGTAAACAAAAAGTTCACTGCCCGTTAAAATGCTACTGAACTTGCCGCGTCATCATTAAATGTCAGCTCAACAGTCTCAGTCAAAATATCAGCATAACTGTATGAAACTCTTTCAAACGAGTTCTCGTCTTGATCTAGTTGTATCACAAAAACAGCAGGGTACGTCTCAGCTAAAATGCCCGAGCGCTCAATCGTTTTTCGGCGGCCACCGTTTGCTTTTAACGTCAGCCTTTTACCTAAATTTCCATCAAGCGACCTTTTAATATCGGACAACGTCTTCGCCATTGCATCCACCTCACTACATTTATTGTACAACACGAGCCCATTTTTGTCAAATAAAATTTAAATTATATCAACGTTAATAAGACGTTGTCAACAAAATTATTTTGACAAAATTCTATGATTCCTCAAATATTTTCCGCAAGTTTCGGTAAATTATGTATCATTATGCAAAATAAAAACCCCGAATAAATCATCTATCCGGGGTTAATTGGACTTATAAGGCATTCCGACCCTCAGTACTCCTCTTGTTTCAATGCCTCCAAGTCCTTTCTCTCTTGTCAGTGTATTCCGAAGCACTTCCCATACATTGATTCGTTCCATAAAAGGCGTAAAGCTGATTTTAGCTACGATATATACAGGATCAAGAGCGTGAATGTTTACTCTTGAAGGAGAACTCGCGAAATTCGCCCCCGCTCTTATTAGTGATTCAAAGTGGGATTGGCAAGCCCCCGCAAAAATAACAAGCTGATCTAAGTGAGGGATTTTTTTTCGGGCTTTATGAACTGTTTCGACAAAGTGTTTTGAATGTCTGTATGCGCTCAAATCATCAATGCCGCCCTTTTGCTTGGAGTATGCATCATGCCCGGTAATCACCAGGATGTCAGGTCGATATTTGTCGAGCAATTCTTCTATAGAAGCAGACATTTTCTTTTCGTGGCAATGAATGCCGTAAACCGGCACACCGATTTTTTTATAGACACTCAGGCATTTTTTTAAATACGCCTCATCACCATCCATATGAAGCACCTTGCCCGGCATATGAAAATAGTGCTCCTGATGCTGATACTGGCTTGTTGCATAGTACTCCTGTTTCTCTCTCAGCAGTTTATAATCCTGACGGAGCAACTCAAGTGATTCATTCATTCTGCTTTCATCTTTCTTTTTTCGCATCAACTGCTCATCTTTTTGCACGGCCACCAAATCAGAAAAATACGCATCAGCAATCAGCCTGACTTCGTCACCATGCAAAATGGCGATTGAATTCCCTGTACTTGTTTGCTCTATCCCTATAATGCGAAACAAAACATCCATTTGATAGGATTTTCTGGCTACCATATCCCCTATTTGAAATTGCACGTTCCTCACTCCACACATAGACTAAGCCTCATCATGAAAGAAAGAGCCTTGAGAAAAGCGCCTTTTTTCGCTGAGTGCAAGTTTTTCTTATCATTAAATTTTAAGGTCCTTCTCTAGCCTATGTAGCGGCAGTCCATGTGGTGCGAAAACAAAAAGCCCTTTTAAAAAAGGGCTTTGTACAATCCGTTAGACAGCGCAGCGAACTCCTCAATAGACAAGGATTCACCTCGGCGCTTGCCGTCAATATTCGTTTCTTCCAGCACTTGCTCGATCGTTGTTTTTTTTGCTTTTCCATCAGGCAGATTGTTCACTAAGTTATTAAGCAATGTTTTACGGCGCTGAGCAAAACTCGCCCTAATTAACTGAAAGAAAAAGGCTTCGTTTTCTACATCCACTGCCGGGCCGTCGCGGCGAATCAGCCGAATGACTGCAGAATCTACATTAGGCTGAGGAACAAATACCGTTTTCGGAACGATCATCACCGTTTTGGCCTCTGTATAAAATTGCACAGCAATAGAAAGTGAACCGTATTCCTTAGATGAAGGATCAGCTGCCATACGTTCGGCCACTTCCTTTTGCAGCATAACGACAATCCCCTTCAGCGGAAGGTTTTCTTCAAGCAGCTTCATGATAATCGGCGTTGTCACATAATAAGGAAGGTTGGCTACAACCATCACCTCATCACAGTCCTTAAATTGCTCTTCAATGACCGATTTGACGTCAGCCTTAAGCACATCTTGATGAATGACAGTGACATTGTCATAAGGGGAGAGCGTGTCTTTAAGGATCGGCAATAAACGCTGATCAATTTCAAATGCCACGACCTTTTTCGCCCGCTTGGCAAGCTGTTCAGTCAAAGCCCCGATTCCCGGGCCGATTTCAATGACACCGGTTTTCTCTGTCACTTCGGCGTGGTCGACAATTCTGTCTAAAATGTTCGTATCGATTAAGAAATTCTGTCCCAAACTCTTTTTAAAAGAAAAACCGTATTTCTTCAGTATCTCTTTCGTTCTAATCGGTGTCGCAATATCTTTATTCATTCTGTTCCTCCCGCATGACGGTATCGAGCGCACTCATAAAATCACTTTTTTTAATTTGAAACATTTGCAGCCGTTTTTGAAGCTGTTTGCCATTTGTATATCCGATTTTCAGCAAATCACCAAGACGTTCACGGCGGCGCTTTGCTTCAGATCCGCCAATCAGCCCGGCGTGAATCAGGTCTTCAGCAGAAATTTCACTCGGCTGTGCTTCCATTTCTTCGTGCACGTTTTCTAAACATGCCCTGATGCTTTCAATCGATGCGTGTTCTACGCCAATTCCCCGTTTGTTCTTAGGTTTCGCAAGATGCTTTGGCAAAAATGCATGCTTACAGCCAGGTACAGCCTCGGAAATGGTTTTTCGTATTTTTTCTCCCGGGAAATCCGGATCCGTTAAGATAATGACTCCTCTGGTTTCCTGAGCCAAACGGATTTGTTCAATCACATGTTCACCGATGGCTGAACCATTTGTTTCAATTGTGTCTGCATCAACAGCCAATTTGATGCGGGCCGTATCGTCACGCCCCTCGACCACAATGATCTCTTTAATTTTCATTATTTCCTCCAAGACAAAATAAAAACTTTTGTATATTGATGAAACTTTTTCATATTTCGAGCGTCTAATAAGCAGAAAATACACTTCGTCTATTATAACGAAAAAAACAGAGGGCGCAAAACCCTCTGTATAGATAAGTATATATTAATTCAAGATTTTAATTTTAACTGTTTTATTTCCCCATCGGTAAGCCGATGATTTCTCAGGGAAAAAGACATCTATTTTATTGCCTTTAATCGCTGAGCCCGTATCAGCAGCAACAGCGTATCCATATCCTTCAACGTGGACTTTTGAGCCTAGCGGAATGACATTTGGATCTACTGCGATGACTTTTGCATTAGGATTATTTTTCAGATTAACGCCTGTAGCCGTATGTCCTGAACATCCGCTGCAACTTGCCGTATAAGCCGTAGATGATACTGTCATGACTTTGCCGGTTGATTCATTGCTCCGAGACACAACTGGTTTTGAATCGCCAGAAGCACTGACCTTTTCAATCTTCGGACTGCTTTGCTTTGTGCCGATCGCAACCACTTTATCTTTGCTTTGCTCGGCTGTTTCTTCTTTTACAAGCTCTCTGGAAACTTCTTCGCCGTTTTCCTTTACGACTTCATAATGTTTTTTGAGCTTGCCTTCTTTTCCTTTTTGGACGACCTTTTCTTGCCCTTTTTCAAGAGAAGCGTCTTCTTGTTTTTTCACATCAAACGCTATTTTCTCTTCAACTACATCGGTGACCTTTTCGATACGAGTTATTGTAATATCAGCCTTTCCTTTCGTTAGCTTTTCGTCTAACGCAGGCTTGATTTTATCTTCGTCTTTTATGTTCATCTTTTGCTGTTTTAAAAAGTCAGCGACCGTAGTCGAAGTCGTCCAGATCTTCTTTTCTTTCCCCGCATCGTTCACAGTGACTTGGAACGCAGGTTCTATGTTAATTTTCATGTCTTTCGAAACTTCTGTATCTATTGCAGGATCAATTTGATCGTGTTCTTTCACATCAACATCTTGTTCGTCCAGTAATGCACCGACCGTTTTTGCTGTTGACCATAATGTCTCTTCTTCCCCGTTTAAAGTAAGCTTCACAGGTTTTGCAGCCTCATACACAACATTCATATCTGCTGTTATCTGTGTCTTTTTAGCAGGTGTGATCTTATCTTCGTCTCTTGTCTTTATATCGAGTGTTTCTAAAAGATCACCGACTGTTTTTGCATGTGTGCGTATATTTTTCTTTTTGCCGTTGATAGAAACTGAGACTGATTGTTTCGTCAGCTCATGAGCTGCGTACGCAGTCCCGCTTCCCGCCAGCAGCAAACAAGCAGCAACCAGAATGACTTTGCTTTTGCTAAGCTTTACGGAAAACAGCTTTTTCATTTTTTGTGTGATGAAAAACGCCTCCTTCTCCTCGGAGAGATTATATAGAGTATCTAAAAGGCTGTCAACCCTCCCTTCTCCTTCTCCTAAAAGCTCAGTGTCTTCTTCATTATCCTGAAACACACCGAGAAACGGAAGAAAGACTTGTCGACAAACCTATCCTATGAGGAGAAGAAAGCATGTAGAACTTTTATGGAAAAACGCCGGAACGGACAAGCTCTTACAAAACCTGCTAGCGTTTTTTGTCAGTTTATACGGAAAAGTCTTTTTGCATTTTCAGTCGTGATTGATGCAATTTCTTCAAAGGTTGTTCCTCTTAATTCAGCAATCTGCTCCGCCACATATTTTACATAGCTTGGCTCATTTCTTTTCCCTCGAAAAGGAGTTGGTGTAAGAAACGGACAGTCAGTTTCAATCAGCAGCCTATCATTCGGAATTTCCTTTACAACTTCCTTCGGTTTCTTCGCATTTTTGAAGGTGACAGGACCGCCAAATGACAAATAAAAATTCATCTTCATACATTCTCTTGCAACTTCGATACTGCCCGTAAAGCAATGCATGATGCCGCCGACTTCGTCTGCGCCTTCCTCTTTCAAAATGGCAACAACATCCTCTGTCGCATCACGGTTGTGAATAATAATAGGAAGATTGACCTCTTTCGCCAAGGCAATTTGTTTTCTGAATACTTCTTTTTGAACATCTTCAGGAGATTTATCCCAATGATAATCCAGGCCCATTTCTCCTATCGCTACCACTTTTTCATGAGCAGAAAGCTCTTTAATCCAAGCCAAATCTTCCTCTGTCATGTCAATGGCATCAACTGGGTGCCAGCCGATGGCAGCATAAATAAAATCATATTCCTCAATCATTTCCATCGCCCGGGTAATGGTCGGCCGGTCAAAACCGACGACTACAATACGGTCCACTTTTTCAGCTTTCGCCCGCTCAATAACCTTTTCTAGATCTGTGTTGTATTGTTCTGCATTTAAATGCGCATGTGTGTCAAATAACATAAATGAAAAACTCCTTTCTTGTCGAAACACAAAAGGTGTTCGACGAATTGTTACACGTGAAACACCTTTTGTTTATCATTATTTAATTCTTGTGCCTTTTGGTAAGGACTGATCGATGGATACGACTTTTAATACGCCGTCTGCTTCTCCTGCAAGGATCATTCCTTGAGAAAGCTCTCCTCTCAGCTTAACCGGTTTTAGATTTGTTACACATACGAGTTTTGTTCCAATAAGCTGCTCAGGCTTATAATGTTTTGCAATGCCGGATACGACTTGGCGTTTCTCAAAGCCTAGATCAAGCTGGAGCTTCAGTAAGCGGTCTGCTTTTTTCACTGGCTCTGCTTCGATGACCTCTGCCACACGAAGTTCGACATTCATGAACTGATCGATCGTAATTTCAGGTAAACGGTCTACCTCTTGCGGCTCTTCTTCTTTTTTCTCTTCTTTAGCTGGAGCTGAGCCTTGCATTTTCCCTTTGATGTATGCAATTTCTTCTTCTGCCTCTAAACGCGGGAATAACGGTTCGCCTTTTTGCACTTTTGTATCTTTAAGCTGGCCGAAAGCAGTAATGCTGTCCCAGGCTTTTAAAGCATCATCCGTGATGCCCAGCTGCTCAAACATTTTTACCGGTGTTTTTGTCAGGAACGGCTGAAGCAGTACGGCTGAAATACGCAATGATTCAGCAAGGTGATACATAACCGACTGCAGTTCTTTTTCTTTTTCAGGATCTTTGGCAAGAACCCATGGAGCCGTTTCGTCAATGTATTTATTTGTACGGCTGATCAACTGCCATAACGTTGAAAGAGCCACCGAGAATTCCATATTTTCCATTGCTTTTTCATATGATTTCACTGTTTCCTCAGCCACGGAAGAAAGCGTCTGGTCAAATTCCGTTACGGCACCTTTATAAGAACCGATTTGCCCGTCAAAATATTTATTGATCATAGCAACAGTACGATTCAAAAGGTTACCTAAATCATTCGCTAAGTCATAGTTAATCCGTTCAACAAAACCTTCCGGCGTGAAGACACCGTCAGATCCAAATGGCACTTCGCGAAGCAGGTAATAACGAAGCTCGTCTAAACCGTAGCGTTCGATGAGTGTGACTGGATCAACAACATTGCCTTTGGATTTCGACATTTTTCCGTCTTTCATCAAAAGCCAGCCATGCGCAAATACTTGCTTCGGCAGCGGAAGATCCAGAGCCATCAGCATAATCGGCCAATAAATGGTATGGAATCGCACAATTTCCTTACCAACTAAATGAACATCGGCAGGCCAATATTTTTGATATAGCTCATCATTTTCTGTATCATAACCGAGTGCTGTTAAATAGTTGAATAGTGCGTCGATCCAAACATACACAACATGTTTTGGATTTTCCGGCACCTTCACACCCCAGTCAAATGTGGTGCGTGAAACAGCTAAATCCTCAAGGCCGGGTTTGATGAAGTTGTTAATCATCTCGTTTTTACGTGACTCCGGCTGAATGAAGGTTGGGTTTTCTTCATAGAATTTTAAAAGACGGTCAGCATATTTCCCCATACGGAAGAAATAGGATTCCTCTTTGATCAATTCAACAGGGTGCCCGCTGTCAGGGCTTTTCCCGCCAATAACCTCACCCTTTTCATTTCGTTCAATATCCACAAGCTGAGTTTCCGTATAGAATGTTTCATCAGGGATACTGTACCAGCCCTCGTATTCATCAAGATAGATGTCCCCGTTATCAAGAAGCTTTTGAAACACCTTTTCTATGACGACTTTATGCCGTTTTTCAGTTGTGCGGATAAAGTCATCGTTTGAGATTTCAAGCTGTTTCCACAGTTTCTGAATATCTGCCGCTGCGCGATCCACATACTCCTGAGGCGTAATGTTTTCCTGTTCAGCTTTTTGCTGAATCTTCTGCCCATGCTCGTCCGTTCCCGTTAAATAGCGAACATCAAAGCCTTTTAATCGTTTGTAGCGAGCCATTGCGTCACCCGCGACTGTTGTATACGCATGGCCGATATGTAATTTTCCGCTCGGATAATAAATCGGTGTTGTAATGTAAAATGTATTGTTTTCTTGCGGCATCTTGAAACCTCCCAATCAGAATGTCAAAAAGCTCCCGCCCAAAGGACGAGAGCGGCGATAAGTGCAAATCATATATGATTACCTATTTTTATATTTATCCTTTATCTATGATACCATCTTAGCCTTTAAGATCAAGGATATATACGTATGCCCCTAAAAAGAATAATTAAAATTAAAAATGTTTAATGAAAATAAAAAAAGTCTGTTCATGTCGAATTTTGTCGTATATAATCTTACGGTATAAAAAACCTTGGTTCGAAAGTCTTGATTTAAAAGGATTTTTCATAGGATAATAGCTTTATTAGAAAATTATAAAATGCTGTTATTCCGGTATTTTCAAAGCCATTACTGACTATAAGAACTAAATCTTACAATCAATAGTAAACAAAAGGATTGACGATTATTGGAAACCTTGTTATGCTATGAAGGTAAGGATTTTGTCGAATAATGACGAAGAAAAATATAATTTAAACAATAATTATCTCTTGGGAGGAGAATGTTTATGAAATCTACTGGTATTGTACGTAAAGTTGATGAATTAGGACGTGTAGTGATTCCTATCGAACTGCGTCGTACTCTTGGAATCGCAGAAAAAGATGCTCTTGAAATTTATGTTGATGATGAAAAAATCATCCTTAAAAAATATAAACCAAACATGACTTGCCAAGTAACTGGTGAAGTTTCTGACGATAACCTTAAACTTGCTGGCGGCAAATTGGTACTAAGCAAAGAAGGCGCTGAGCAAATCATCAGCGAAATCCAAAACCAGCTTCAAAACCTTAAATAATCATTTTTTACACAAAAAACGTTCTTGTTATGACACAAGAACGTTTTTTTTATTGCTGAATATGGTATGCATCATACATTTCACGTTTTGGGACGTTACGATCTACAGCCGCTTTTTTAATGGCTTCTTTTGATGTCGCTCCCTTTGAGATGTAATGCTCGACATGTTCTTTTGCAGATAGGTTCTCCCACCAATGTGTTTCTTCATCTGCTTCCTCAGCTTTATTGCCTTCGACCACAAGACAAAACTCACCGCGGATCTGATCCTCATTTGCCCAGTCTATCACTTCGGATATTGTTCCTCTTATAAACTCTTCATATTTCTTAGTGAGTTCACGGGTCACCGCAATGTCCCGATCTCCTAATATGTCTAACATCACAGACAGGGTTTCCTTCAATCGGTGAGGTGCTTCATAAAAAATAATCGTTTCTTGCCGTTTTTTGAGGACATCGAGTTCTTTCTTCTTTTCTTTTTTCTGCCTGTTGAGAAATCCGTAGAAAAAGAAAGGCTGCGGTACAATTCCTGAAGCGATCAGCGCTGTTAATGCGGCATTGGCCCCCGGCAGAGGAACAACATAACCGCCCATTTCCGTAAAGTCCTTGACGATTTCCGCTCCAGGATCAGAAATTGTCGGCAGTCCGGCGTCACTGACCAGCGCTATGTTTTTCCCGGACTTCAGCCATTCAATGATTTTGTGGCCGCTGCTTTCTTTATTATGTTCGTGATAACTGACAAGCGGTGTTTCAATTTCATATACATGGCAAAGCTTTTTTGTTTGCCTCGTATCTTCTGCAGCAATCGCATCCACTGATTTCAGCGTTTCGATCGCACGAAATGTCATATCCTCTAGATTTCCGATAGGTGTCGGAACCAAATAAAGAATCCCCATATCCGACTTTCCATTAAAGCTCATCTGGCGCCTTAACATATACAGCCTCCTTGCTGTTCCGTTTTTCTTCTATATAAAGCTCTTTTTTTCTGCGGGTCAGTTTTTTAAAGTAATATTCCGCCTGCATGGCTTCCCGCTTTGTTGCAAAAGCCTCAGCAAAAATTAAATCAACCGGGCGTCTTGCTTTTGTATACTTTGCGCCCTTTCCATCGTTGTGAGTTTTCAGCCGTTTCTGCAGATCGTTGGTATACCCTGCATACCAGCTGTTGTCTTTGCACTGTACAACATAAAAGAAATGGTTATTTGTCTCCATATAAAATGGTCCTGATTTCTTTTGTATATTCATTTTGTTCGTTATACACGAACAGCGGAGGAAGTATTTTCAAATCTGGACGCCCGCCTTTTATGCCTTCAACCAAAATGGTATTGGCTTCCTTCCCTTGTTTCGGATAGACAAACTGAACACGCTTCGGCTCAATTTGATAAGCCTTCATCAATTCAAAAATTTCGAGAAGCCGGCCCGGACGGTGAACAAGCGCCGCCTTTCCTCCTTGCTTTAGCAATTTACTGCTGACTGAAATGACATCTTCCAATGTACAGTGAATTTCATGTCGTGCGATACGGAGATGTTCATTCAAATTTTGTTCGGCCTGTTTCGGTGTTTTAAAATAAGGCGGGTTGCAGGTAACAACATCATATCTATTATGCCCCAGCTTTTCAGGCATGTTTTTCAGATCATCATGTATGATCTGAATTTGATCCTCCAGTTTGTTATATTCCACACTGCGGACAGCCATATCATGCAATCTTTCCTGAATTTCAACACCAAGGATATCTGCTTTTGACCTTGTACTCAGCAGCAGCGGCACAATGCCGTTGCCGGTGCACAGATCAACAATTTTTCCTTTTTGAATCGGAACATAAGCAAATTTGGAGAGAAGCACAGCGTCCAATGAAAAAGCAAACACCGTTGGACTTTGTATAATCTTCATATCCTCTGCCAGCAAATAATCTAATCTTTCATCGTCATGTAATGAAACCATTTTCTTATCCTTTCCAGCACCTTTGAAAAAGGCTTCCGTCTGATGCGGAAGCCTTTTTCCTTATTTTTTATTTAAGAATGACAGACAGAAAAGACAATCTTCTTTTCTGACGCTTCCATAGTGGACGTTACAGATATGGAATCCTTCCTGATACAGACGTGCCAGATTATCATATCCTTCCCCTATATCAGCTTGCTCTGTTTTCTGTGTTTTTGATTCTTTTTTATCAGCTTTAAACTTTTCAATCTGCTGCGTCGTATCGTCCAGCCGTTTACGCAAATGCTTATTTTCAAGCTGTAAATGATGATTTTCTTCAATCATCTCACCGATATGCTGCTTTAAATCCCCCAGCTGCCGGTAAAGCGAGCCGATTTGTTCTTCTAAGTTAATGACGGTATCAAATAACTCTTTTTTATCCAAGGTTCCACACCTCGTTAATCTGTGGTTTGTGCGGATACGACGCCCTCTTCCAAGAGCTCTTCCCAAGTATATTCTATCACTTTTTCACGGTTCATCAGTTCCACCTGAAGCACCCGTTCCAGAATATTCAGCCCGACGACTTTTGCAGGCCCGTTTGCTGTCGTAATCATTTCCCCTATATCCGGAAGCTGTTCCTTTGCAGTCTCATACTCATCGTTTTCGTATTTCAGACAGCACATCAGACGTCCGCAAAGACCAGAAATCTTTGTTGGATTTAAGGATAGGTTCTGATCCTTCGCCATCTTAATGGACACAGGTTCAAAATCTCCGAGGAATGTTGAACAGCAAAGCATTCTGCCGCAAGGGCCGATTCCTCCGAGCATTTTTGCCTCATCTCTCACCCCAATCTGGCGAAGCTCAATCCTTGTTTTAAAGATGGAGGCTAAATCCTTTACAAGTTCTCTGAAGTCTACTCGGCCGTCAGCAGTGAAGTAAAAAATCACTTTATTACGGTCGAACGTAAACTCCACATCGACCAGCTTCATATCCAAGCCGTGATCTATCACTTTCTTTTGGCATATTTCAAATGCTGATAAAGCTTCTTGTTTGTTTTCTTCTACAATAAGAAGATCGCGCTCGTCAGCCACGCGTATCACTTTACGGAGCGGAAGCACAACATCATGCTCATCCACCTGTTTATTCGCGACAACAACCTGGCCGTACTCAACGCCTCTGACAGTTTCTACAATTACGCAGCTGTCTTGTTCTATATGAAATCCATTCGGATCGAAATAATATATTTTACCCGCTTTTTTAAAGCGGACGCCAATTACATTGTACAAGCTTATCCCTCCTGCAACATTAACACCAAGTGCTCCATTAATCCCTGCACATTCACATTGGAATGAAGCCGTTTCTTTGCTTCTAAAACAGCAAGTATCTGGTTCGTAACGCTTTGTTGTGTTGATTGTAGCGCATGCTGTTTTATTGATTGGAATAAGTCTTGATAAATCAATTTATCTTCATTTCCTATTTGGATGGACAACACATCGCGATATATCAATAAGAGCATATCAAGACCCATTTCTTGATGGGTTTTTTCTTTGAAAAAGGGCATCCATTGATCTTGAATAAAGAAAAAGGCATGTCCTTTCCGCTGGTGTAAGACTTCATACAATTTTATCACTTTCGCTCTAGACTCTGCAAACTCATCATTTCGACTTAATTCGACTGCTTCTGCTACATTGTTGGTCATGTTCGCCAGGAGCCTCGCCATATGAGGCAAGACATCCTGTTCTATCAGTCGGTCTTCAATTGCTTTAGGCTGCAAAGGCTGAAAAGGAAGGGTTTGGCATCTTGAAATGATGGTATCCAATAACCTTTGAGGCTGCTCAGTGATAAGGATGGCCATTGTGTCTCTGTTCGGTTCCTCTAAAAACTTCAGCAGGCTGTTTGCCGCATTAGCCGTCATTTGATCTGCATGGGATATGATGTACAGCTTTTTATGCGATTCAAGCCCTGTTTTAGAAAACTCTTCTTGCAGCGCTTGAATTTGCGCCTTTTTAATCGATAACCCATCAGGCTGGACCAGATGGAGATCAGGGTGGTTCCCCGACTCAATCCGCTTACAATTTCTGCAGTTCTCACAAGGCTCTGCTCCGTCTTCCAGACAAAAAAAGCTTTTCGCAAGAAGCATTGCGGCCTCCAGCTTGCCTGTTCCTTTTTTGCCCTCAAATAAATAAGCGTGTGATAGTCTGTCCTTCTCAATACTATTATATAAAAGCTTCATTACTCTGGGCTGAAGCTCGGTCATTTCCTTCCAGGATATTGCCATTGTATCACTCTCTATGTGTAAAGGTTAATCAATAAACCTTTTATTTCGCCAATACGCTCCAGCAAATCAATTGCCGGTTTTTCCT